>JAIDUY010000260.1 GCA_029059965.1 Muribaculaceae bacterium | reverse complement strand
ATCTCCCTGATAGCTTTGTAGCTGCAGATGACATTCAGTGCGGTTTCGGCAACATAATTCCTTTATGGCTTTTCGGCTTTCTTTATTAATATCCGGCCGGAAGAACTTCTATTTAATACGATTTATCGCATATGCAATGCGACATCAAGCCCGACAACAAGATGATTACGGCCAAAGGGCGAAATCTTGTACCGATTGATTTTGACAAAAATGAAAACCGTGGGGAAGAATGCTCTTCTCCACGGCTTGGTGCCCGGACCCGGGCTCGAACCGGGATGGGTTGCCCCAACGGTGTTTGAGACCGTCGCGTCTGCCGATTCCGCCATCCGGGCGCTTGTGAGCACAAAATTAGGCAAAAGGAACTGTTCCCACAAATTTTTTTACTATCTTTGTGCGATTTTATGCCGTCGGACGGCCTTGTTGTCGCGCGTCGGTCTTTGTCGAACTAAACCTCTTCTGTTTTGGACTTGGATCCTTTACCGGCGCAGCTTCTGCTGGCCGACCTTCAAAGCTCTTTTTCGCTCACCCAGATTATAGTACTGGTCATCGCGCTGCTGTGCCTGTTTCTGTCAGGTTTTGTAAGCGGCAGTGAAATAGCCTTTTTCTCGCTCACACCCGCCCAGTGCGAGGACATCGAGGATACTCCCCGCGGTCCTGCCGTCCTCCGTCTGCTCCGCCGCCCCCAGCGGCTGTTAGCTACAATCCTCATAGCCAATAACCTTGTCAACGTAACGATAGTCGTTCTGTGTAACTTCGCCCTCGGCCCGATTTTCTCGTCCATGCCCGAGCTGCTGAGTTTCATACTCCAGACCGTCATCCTGACCTTCCTCATACTCCTCTTCGGCGAGATTCTGCCCAAGCTCTACGCCAACAACTACCCCACGACTTGGGCGCGTTTCGCCGCTCCCGGCCTTACGTTCATATGGCATGTCGTCGGCCCGCTGGCCAACGTCCTTGTCAAGTCGGGTTCTTTCGTCAACAAGGTCGTCACCAAGCGTACCCGCGACATCAGCACCACCGAGCTCTCGCGTGCCCTCGAGATAACGCAGGGCACCTCCGGCGACGACAAGGAGATGCTTGAGGGCATTCTCAAGTTCGGCGACACCACGGCATCGGAAATCATGACTCCGCGCGTGGACATCACATGGCTCGCCGCCGACATGGACTTCAACGACGTCATGAAGGTGGTTCTCGACACGGGATACTCGCGCATGCCCGTCTACGCCGGCACCCAGGACGAAATCAAGGGCATACTCTATTCGCGAGACCTGTTGCCATACATAGGCAAGGAACTCCCCGACGGCTTCAGCTGGCTGACCCTGCTGCGACAGGCATACTATGTGCCCGAATCGCGCATGATCGACGACCTCCTCGAAGACTTCCGTCGTCTCAAGCTACACATGGC
>JAIDUY010000026.1 GCA_029059965.1 Muribaculaceae bacterium | reverse complement strand
GAACTCCAAAGTGATTGCCGACTTCTTCGCATCGCAGCTGGCGGCCTGGCCTATGGCCGCCGCCAACTTCGATGCCCTTTCCGGCGTAAAAGTAAAGGAACTGGACGTCGACGGTATGCCCTTCAAGGTGCAGTTCAACCCCGCCCGCATAGCTTCGTCGGCCGCCAAGGTCGACAAGGCTTCGCTGACGGCACGTCCCTGCTTCCTGTGCGAGAAGAACCGTCCCGAAGTTCAGACAGGCATCGAGTGGAAGGACCGCTACACAATTCTCATCAACCCCTTCCCCATCTTCCGCCGCCACCTCACCATCCCCGACAGCACCCACACCGACCAGCTCATCGCCGGACGCATAGCCGACATGATGGACCTTGCGGCGGCCCTCGAGGACTATACCGTGTTCTACAACGGCCCCCGCTGCGGTGCATCGGCTCCCGACCACATGCACTTCCAGGCCGGCAACTCCGACTTCCTCACGATAGCCGGAGCACTTGAGAACGCCGAACTCAAGACCGTCGCCAACGACGGCGAGGCAACGCTCTCGATGGTCGACACCCTGCCCGTCAAGGTGTTCGTCATCGACGCCGCCGACCATGCCGCCGGCGAGCGCCTGTTCGACCGCCTGCTGGCCGCCATGCCCGTGCCCGAAGGCGAGGCCGAGCCCATGCTGAACATCCTCTGCTACCCCACCCCCGCCGGCGAGCGCGTCGTGGTAGTGCCCCGCAAGCGCCACCGCCCGTCGTGCTACGGCACCGAAGGCGACTGCATGCTCATCAGCCCCGCGTCGGTCGACGTTGGCGGCGTGTTCATCACCCCTCGCCCCGAGGACTTCGAACGCTTCGATGCCAAGGCCATCAGCACCATCCTCGACGAGGTGTGCCTCACAGCCGATGAAATCAACAAAATAGCAGCCGATGTCAAATAATACCGTCAACGAGCCGTCCGTACGTGTCGGCATACTTGCCGCTCCCGCCATCACGGTGCGCCTGTCCGGTGTGTTCCACACATCGGACGGCACCGCCGTGGAGGGCACCCAGAAATTCGAACTCGCCGACAGCAGGATACGCTGGAACGGCGCCGAGCACGACTCGCTCCTGTTCGAGGCCTCCGGCGACGACTGCCGCTTCGAAATCGAGGACGTGGTCATAGGCGTCAACTTCCACTGGGAGCGCCGCGAAAACCAGACCTTCGCCGGCAACCTGGCCTTCGTAGTCGAAAAAGGAATGCTTGAAGCCGTCAACATCGTGAAGGTCGAGCAGTACCTCAAGAGCGTAATTTCCAGCGAGATGAGCGCCACGGCATCCGAAAGCCTGTTGCGCGCCCACGCCGTGATTTCGCGCTCGTGGCTCCTTGCTCAGATAGAGAAGCACACCGGCATAGACACCGGCACCGTCGAGGTGCACGACATGGTTGTCAACGACAAGGAAATCTGCCGCTGGCAGGATCGCGAAGACCATGTGCTGTTCGACGTCTGCGCCGACGACCACTGCCAGCGCTACCAGGGCGTGACACGCCAGACCACCGACGCCGTCGACAAGGCAGTCGAGGAAACCCGCGGCCTCATCCTCACCGACAGCGAGGGCAGGCTGTGCGACACCCGCTTCTCGAAATGCTGCGGCGGCGTGTTCGAGGAATTCGAGAACTGCTGGGAGCCCAAGCACTACCACTACCTCGAAGCTGCACGCGACTCCGAAGAACCCGCGGCCTATCCCGACCTCACCATCGAGGAGAACGCCCGCGCATGGATTCTCGGCAGCCCCGAAGCATTCTGCAACACACACGACAAGGAAATCCTCGGTCAGGTACTCAACAACTACGACCAGGAGACAACCGACTTCTATCGCTGGACAGTAGAGTACGGCCAGGAAGAACTCGCCGAGCTCATCCGCACCCGTTCGGGCATCGACTATGGCGGCATACGCTCGCTGGAGCCCGTCGTGCGCGGCACCTCCGGACGCATCGTGCAGATGCGCATCGTCGGCACCGGGGTCTTATACACATCTCCGAGCCCCCGCGGCGAAGGCGGATGG
>JAIDUY010000259.1 GCA_029059965.1 Muribaculaceae bacterium | reverse complement strand
TATATCTATCAGGAACTCGGCTACGCTCTCGCATGGGGCGCCGCATGGATGACTGCCATGACCGAAGCCGGCTTCAGCGCCGACGAGGTTGCCCAGCGCATCAAGTTCGATATGTGCGTGAGCAGCAATTTCTTCATGGAAATCGCCAAGTTCCGCGCCGCCCGCATGCTGTGGGCTCAGATTGTCGAACAGTACAAGCCCGCCGACACCGACGCCGCCAAGATGATGGTGTGCGCTTCGACAAGCCGCTTCAACCAGACAATCTACGACGCACACGTCAACCTGCTCCGCAGCCAGACCGAAACATTCTCGGCATGCGTGGGCGGCGTCGACTCCATCGTCACCACACCCTTCGACGTTCCCTACAAGACTCCCGATGCATTCTCCGAACGCATCGCCCGCAACCAGCAGTTCCTGCTCAAGGAAGAGAGCCATATGGACAAGGTTGTCGACCCCGCCGGCGGCAGCTACTATGTTGAGACTCTCACCGTGAGCATCGCCCGCGAAGCCTGGAAGCTCTTCCTCGCTGTCGAGGCCGACGGCGGTTTCTTCGCCCAGGTCGGCGAAGGCAAGGTTCAGGCTGCCGTGAACGACAGCTGCGCTCGCCGTCACACCGACGTGGCACGTCGCAAGGAAGTGCTGCTCGGCACCAACCAGTACCCCAACATCAACGAGAAGGCCGCCGACAAGATTGAAAAGACCGGCTGCTGCTCCTGTGGCTGCTCCACCGAGAAGGGTCCCAACGCCCTGACCGCCAAGCGTGCAGCCACCGACTTCGAGGAACTCCGCCTTGCCACCGAGGCAGCCGCCAAGCGTCCGAAAGTGTTCATGCTCACCATCGGCAACCTGGCCATGCGTCTGGCCCGCGCCCAGTTCTCGACCAACTTCTTCGGTTGCGCAGGCTATGAAATCATCGACAACCTCGGTTTCGACACCGTGGAAGCCGGCGTAGACGCAGCCCTCGCTGCAGGCGCCGACGTCGTGGTTCTCTGCTCCAGCGACGACGAATATGCCGAACTCGCTCCCGCCGCGTTCCGCGATCTCGACGGTCGTGCCGAATTCGTCGTGGCCGGCTCGCCCGCCTGCACCGACGAGCTCAAGGCCGCCGGTATCAAGGACTTCGTGCACGTTCGCTGCAACGTCCTCGACACCCTCCGCGACTTCAACGCCCGTCTTCTCAACAAATAATACGCACTCCCAGCTATACATACTATGAAACCCGATTTTAGCAATATCGATATCACCGCCGGGAGCTGCGGCCCCCGCCCCGCTCAGACGGCCGGCGAGGACTGGCTGACCCCGGAACTCATCCCGGTCAAGAGCGTCTACACCGCATCCGACCTCGAGGGCCTCGAGCACCTCAACTACATGAGCGGCATTCCTCCCTTCCTGCGTGGCCCGTACAGCGCCATGTATCCCCTGCGCCCCTGGACCATCCGCCAGTATGCAGGCTTCTCCACCGCCGCCGAAAGTAACGCCTTCTATCGCCGCAACCTCGCTTCCGGTCAGAAAGGTCTCTCCGTGGCATTCGACCTCGCCACACACCGCGGCTACGATGCCGACCACGAACGCGTAGTCGGCGACGTCGGCAAGGCAGGTGTGAGCATCTGCACCCTCGACGACATGAAAGTGCTCTTCGACGGTATCCCCCTGAACAAGATGTCCGTGTCCATGACCATGAACGGCGCCGTGCTGCCCGTGCTTGCATTCTACATCAATGCAGGTCTCGAACAGGGTGCCAAGCTCGAAGAGATGGCAGGTACCATCCAGAACGACATTCTCAAGGAGTTCATGGTGCGCAACACCTATATCTATCCCCCCGAGTTCTCGATGCGTATCATCGCCGATATCTTCGAGTACACCAGCCAGAACATGCCCAAGTTCAACTCGATTTCCATCTCCGGCTACCACATGCAGGAAGCCGGCGCCACCTGCGACATCGAGCTGGCATACACCCTGGCCGACGGTCTCGAATACCTCCGTGCGGGCGTTAACGCCGGTA
Organism: Muribaculaceae bacterium; assembly: GCA_029059965.1. Taxonomy (GTDB): domain Bacteria; phylum Bacteroidota; class Bacteroidia; order Bacteroidales; family Muribaculaceae; genus CAG-873. Next base: position 4,240 of record JAIDUY010000259.1, on the reverse strand, counting down.
TGGACATCGACACCTTCGCTCCACGTCTGTCCTTCTTCTGGGCCATCGGCATGAACTACTTCATGGAAGTTGCCAAGATGCGTGCAGCCCGTATGCTCTGGGCCAAGATTGTCAAGAGCTTCGGAGCCAAGAATCCCAAGAGCCTTGCGCTGCGTACACACTCGCAGACTTCCGGCTGGTCGCTCACCGAGCAGGACCCCTTCAACAACGTAGGCCGTACCTGCATCGAGGCCATGGGCGCCGCCCTGGGCCACACCCAGAGCCTCCACACCAACGCCCTCGACGAGGCTATCGCACTGCCTACCGACTTCTCCGCACGTATTGCCCGCAATACCCAGATCTACATCCAGGAGGAGACTCAGGTGACCCGTGCCATCGACCCCTGGGGCGGCTCGTACTACATCGAGGCCCTCACCGACGAAATCGCACACCGCGCATGGGCCCACATCCAGGAAATCGAGAAGCTCGGCGGCATGGCCAAGGCTATCGAGACCGGTCTGCCCAAGCTCCGCATCGAGGAAGCTTCGGCACGCACCCAGGCCCGCATCGACTCCGGCCGTCAGACCATCGTCGGCATCAATAAATATCGCCTCGACCACGAGGACCCCATCGACATCCTCGAAATCGACAACACCGAAGTGCGCCGCGAGCAGATTGAGCGTCTCAACGACGTCAAGGCTCACCGCGACGAGGCTCAGGTGAAGGCCGACCTGGCCGCCATCACCGAATGCGTCCGTACCGGCGAAGGCAACCTCCTCGACCTTGCCGTCAAGGCTGCCGGCCACCGTGCCACCCTCGGCGAAATCTCCGATGCCTGCGAAGAAGTCGTAGGCCGTTACAAAGCAGTAATCAGAACTATCTCAGGCGTGTACTCTTCCGAAACTGCTAAAGACCCCGACTTCAAGCGCGCACAGCAGATGTGCGAGGAATTCGCCAAGCGCGAAGGCCGTCAGCCCCGTATCATGATTGCCAAGATGGGCCAGGACGGTCACGATCGCGGCGCCAAGGTTGTAGCCACCGGCTATGCCGACTGCGGTTTCGACGTCGACATGGGACCCCTGTTCCAGACTCCCGCCGAAGCAGCCCGTCAGGCTGTTGAGAACGACGTCCACATCCTGGGCGTATCCTCGCTGGCAGCAGGACACAAGACCCTCATTCCTCAGGTAATCGAAGAACTCAAGAAGCTCGGCCGCGAGGACATCATGGTGACCGCCGGCGGTGTGATTCCCGCACAGGACTACGACTTCCTCTACAAGGCAGGCGTGGCAGCCATTTTCGGCCCCGGCACACGCATCCCCGTATCCGCCATCAAGATGCTCGAGCTCCTCAACGAGGGCGAGGCATAACACCGAAATAGAGCAGGGGCGCCGTGGCAAAACGCGGCAGCCCTTGCCTGCCCGGTTCCGTTACGGCAACGGACGGTGCCGAACAAGAAATTCATTCCCCCCGGATTCTCCCATTCCCCAACCGCAGGGAGAATCCACATCCCCAGAGACGGTGCCTGTCGCGAGACCCGCACCGTCTTTTTTTGTATATTCACGAAAAAATGCTTATCTTTGCATCACGAACCGCGCATGTGGCGTAATTGGTAGCCGCGTTAGACTTAGGATCTAATGTCTCCGGACGTATGGGTTCGAGTCCCATCTTGCGCACTTCAGGAACCGCCGAAAGGCGGTTTCGTCGTTTATAGGGTTGACGTTTTTTTGCTATTTTGCGCCAAAAAAACGTCATGGTAAAAAACACGGTAACCCTTTCTTCGTTCACCCACAGCTGCGTGGCAGCGCTTGCCTCCGGGGGCAAGCTGCGTACGGCCGAGACATATACCGCAGCAGAACTGTCGTTCCGCCGTTTCAATTCCGGCAAGGACATACGCCTGACCAATATAAACTCCGATATCATAAACCGCTACCAGCGCTATCTGCTCGGCCGCGGACTGACGCCGAACACGGTGTCGTTCTACATGCGTGTGCTCAGAGCGATATGCAACAAGGCTGTGCGAAAGAATCTGATGGCGCCCGGAGAGCCCTTTGCCGATGTATATACCGGCGTGGCACGCACGGTCAAGAGGGCGGTGAGCAGGAGGATTCTGAGGCTTGTCGCCTCTGCCAATCTCGAAGCGCACGGCAGGCTGGGCTTTGCCCGCGATATGTTCATGCTTGCATTCTATCTTCGGGGAATAGCCTTTGTGGATCTGGCAAATCTGAAGCGCAGCGACCTGACCGGCAATCTGCTGACTTACTCGCGACGGAAGACGGGGCAGGCTCTGTGCGTGCGCTGCGAGCCGGCGGCAATGCGAATCATGGAACGCTATGCCGCGCCGGCGGGCAGCCCGTATCTCCTCGACATAATCTCCAACCCCGAGGGTAATGTGCGCAGGCAGTATCTGTCGGTGCAGGCGGCTGTCAACAAGTCGTTGCGAGAGCTTTCGCGACGGCTGTCCATATGTCCGCTGACATACTACGTCGCCCGCCATTCATGGGCGAGTATAGCACGTGAGTGCAGTGTTCCGTTGAGCCTGATAAGCGAGGGGCTCGGGCATGATTCAGTCAAGACCACCCGCATCTACCTTGCATCGGTGCGCGACTCGGCAGTCGACCGTGTGAACAGCCGAATAGTGCGCCTGATTGATAAAGGGTAGGGGAGGGGTGATTCACCACCATGGAATATCTCTACATAAGAGATGCATTTCAGGCGCAAAATTAGCAAAAAAATCCGACATAACTGCACTTTTGACAGGATAATCAATCCAAGCATTCGTGGCTTCGTCCCGAAAATAAATGGAACAGTTCATTGTATTTACCGCTAAGCTGTTGATTGACGCATATATATCTATGCAATGCATCTCTTATGTAGAGTCGCACTCCCTCTAATCCCCACAGACAAGGGGACGGACAGTAGCCAAGCGCCTGTACAGGCAGAGGTTACAGACCCGAAACCATAAGGCAGACGGGCGTCCGTGTGGCTCCGCACCGGTATCGTTCCGATGCGGGGGAGAAGAGAGTGTATCTCATACTATGACACACAACCAAACGGAATCGAGTAACTGGTACGCGCTGCGGACACGCAAGGAATCGGCATCGGAGGCTGCTCTTGAGGAGCTTGTAGACGAGGTTTACGTGCCCTTGCGCAGGATTTGTTCAGACGACGGCCATGTGGCGCTGCGTCCGGCCATTCCGAGGCTTCTTTTCTTCAAGGCACCGCATGATACGGCGCTTCGCCTCGAACGCGAATCGCAGACATCGGCGCGTCCCGGCCTGCCTCCATTCTGGATATACCGCTACCTGAACGGCGGCGACATACAGACTATCACTCAGCGAGAGATAGACCTTATGCGGCTGCTGACGGCCGACGACTGCTCACGCTGCGAGATTTTCAATAAAACGGACTTCCGGCGCGGCGATAGCGTCAGGGTGTCGGCCGGTCCGTTCAGCGGCTATACGGGTCACGTGGTGCGCATACGCAAGAACCTGCATGTGGTGGTCGAAATCGAGGGTATCTGTTCGATAGCCTTACCTTTTATCCATCCCGATCTGCTTGAAAAGATATGACGGCAAAACAGACAGACCGGATTAACAGCCTACTCGACGAACTCATGCATCTTGCGCGCATCGCTGATTATCCGGAAGTTACTGATTTGGAACTATGCGCGGGCATGTACGCCCGTGCTGTCATCGATGCCGTATGCTTTGAAATCGGAAGTGATGCCTTCAGTGCCGATTCGGCAGGCGTGGACGAATGTCTGCGCAGGCTAAGTTCTGCCGATTGCGATGACGAACGCTTCGTGCTGATGCTCACTGCGCTTCAGGACAGCACCGAGCCGTCGGTCGGCAGAGAGGTCGTCAAGGCTCTCCAGACCCGGGCACTTCCCGCCGACAGCATACTCGCTATGGCCGTCGAGCGTCAGCGTGCACGCTACGGATTGCCTTTCGGCATGGAAGCCCTTGCGGGTGTCGATGTAAAGGCACTGAGCGGAACCTCGCTCGCCCTTTGGGCTGACATTGCCGAATGGCTCGACATCCCGACCGATGACATTAGCGGCTGCAATGAATGCAATCCGCTTCTTCAGGCGGTAGCGCTGTCAGTCAAGGCGTTCGCCATTCTCGACACCATCCCGTCAGCAGCATGATGGCACCTCACAACAAAGAAAACAGTACAAGTTCATATATGGAACCCTACAACGTAGCAGTTGCCGGCACAGGATACGTCGGCCTCAGCATCGCCACGCTCCTGGCACAGCACA
>JAIDUY010000258.1 GCA_029059965.1 Muribaculaceae bacterium | reverse complement strand
GCCCCGCAGCGTCTAAACCTTAAAAATCTAATCCTATGAAAAAACTAATTCAATACTTTACTTCTTTGTGCTGTTGCTGTAATTAATACGCAAAAGAGGTGCCAAATGTTGCGTCAGAATATGCCGGAGGGGCGTTTTTTACCACTTTTTTGCATTTTCGGACGTCATTCAACGGTTTTTAAGATGCAGCAGTGGCTGTCGCAGCCCCGAATGCCGCGTCTGCCATGACAAAACGACAGCGGCGGCGCGTCTGCCGCCCGGTGCGGCGGCACGGCGGGCATATTCCGTCATATTCGGGCGAGGCACAGCATATAAATTTGCACAGGCGGGCTTTTTTATGTACTTTTGCATGGTCATTCCATATTTTCGCGCTTGGCCACAGATACGTCATCACTCAAAACCAAACGCATACATGCAGGCGACAAAACGCGCCGTCCTCATTCTTGCCGACGGCACACGCTACACCGGTCACAGCTTCGGCTACGAAGGCTCGACCTCAGGCGAGGTGGTTTTCAACACCGCCATGACGGGTTATCCCGAAAGCCTCACCGACCCTTCTTACGAAGGCCAGATTCTTATCAGTACATTTCCCCAACTCGGCAACTACGGTGTCCCCCCTCAGGAAGGCAGCGACAAGCTCAGCCGCTACTATGAAGGCTCGCGCATACACTGCCGCGCCATCATCGCCCAGGACTACGCCTTCCACCCCAGCCACTGGCTGGCCGACAGCACCCTCGGCGACTGGCTTCGCCGCGAGAAGGTGCCGGGAATCTTCGGCATCGACACCCGCGCCCTGACCAAGCATCTGCGCGAGCACGGTTCGATGCTCGGCAAGATTGTCATCGAAGGATGCGAGGAGCCCGAGCTCTACGACCCCAACGCCCACAACCTCATTGCCGCAACCTCGTGCACCGAAGCCATGGTCTTCACGGGCGACGGCTCGGCTCCCGAACCCTTGGGCAATCCGGCGGAGCTCGCTCCCGACCCCGAAGGCCGCAAAACGGTGGTGCTGGTGGACTGCGGCATCAAGCACAATATCATCCGCTGCCTGATTGCCCGCGGCCTGCGCGTGGTGCGCGTGCCCTGGGACATGGACTTCAACGTAATTCCCCACGACGGCCTGTTCATCAGCAACGGCCCCGGCAACCCCGACTTCGCCGAGGCGACAGTGGAAAACATCCGCAAGGCTCTCGCCGCCGGCAAGCCCATCTGCGGCATCTGCATGGGCAACCAGCTGCTGGCAAAGGCCGCCGGAGCCAAGACATACAAGCTCAAGTACGGCCACCGCAGCCACAACCAGCCCGTGCGTCAGGCCGGCACGACACGCTGCTTCATCACCTCGCAGAACCACGGCTTCGCCGTGGACGACTCCACCCTGCCGCCCGAATGGGAAGCGCTGTTCACCAACATGAACGACGGCACCAACGAGGGCATACGCCACCGCACACTCCCCTACTTCTCGGCACAGTTCCACCCCGAAGCAAGCAGCGGCCCCCGCGACACTGAATTCATATTCGACGATTTCGCAGCCCTGCTCTGAACCAAAAACCATACCCCAGACATATGAGCGACGACAATAAAATCCGCAAGGTGCTCCTGCTCGGCAGCGGCGCACTCAAAATCGGCGAAGCCGGCGAGTTCGACTACTCCGGAGCACAGGCGCTGAAAGCTCTGCGCGAAGAGGGCGTGGAGACCATTCTTCTGAATCCCAACATCGCCACCGTCCAGACTTCGGACGGCATGGCCGACAGAATATACTTCCTGCCGGTGACGCCCTTCTTCGTGGAGCGCGTCATCGCCCGCGAGCGTCCCGACGGCATCCTGCTCGCCTTCGGCGGCCAGACGGCTCTGAACTGCGGCGTGGAGCTCTACCGCGACGGCGTGCTCGAGAAGTACGGCGTGCAGGTGCTCGGCACCCCGGTGCAGGCCATCATGGACACCGAGGACCGCGAGCTCTTCGTCGACCGCCTGCGCCAGATTGATGTCAAGACCATCAGCAGCGAGGCCGTCGACAGCGTCGACGGCGCCCTGACAGTGGCACGCCGTCTGGGCTATCCCGTCATCGTGCGCGCGGCCTACGCCCTGGGCGGCCTCGGCAGCGGTTTCTGCGATGACGACGACGAACTCCGCGCACTGGTGGAGAAGGCTCTGGCTTTCTCGCCTCAGGTGCTGGTGGAGAAGTCGCTCAAAGGCTGGAAGGAAGTCGAGTACGAGGTCGTCCGCGACCGCTACGACAACTGCATCACCGTGTGCAACATGGAGAACTTCGACCCGCTGGGTATCCACACGGGCGAGAGCATCGTCGTGGCACCGTCGCAGACACTGTCGAACGACGACTACCACTTCCTGCGCAGCCTCGCCATCAAAATCGTGCGCCACATCGGCATCGTCGGCGAGTGCAACGTGCAGTACGCCTACGACCCCGAGTCGATGGACTACCGCGTCATCGAGGTCAACGCCCGCCTGAGCCGCTCGTCGGCACTTGCATCCAAGGCTACCGGCTATCCGCTGGCCTTCGTCGCCGCCAAGCTCGCGCTGGGCTTCGGTCTGTTCGAGCTCACCAACTCGGTGACCCGCTGCACAAGCGCCTTCTTCGAGCCCGCGCTCGACTACGTGGTGGTCAAGATTCCGCGCTGGGACCTCGGCAAGTTCCACGGCGTCGACCGCCACATCGGCTCGGCCATGAAGTCGGTGGGCGAGGTCATGGCCATAGGCCGCACCTTCGAGGAGGCCATTCAGAAAGGCCTGCGCATGATAGGCCAGGGCATGCACGGCTTCGTCGAGAACCACCCCATGGGCATCAAGGATGTCGACACGGCCCTCACGCAGCCCACCGACCGCCGCATATTCGCCATCTCCAAGGCGCTGCGCGACGGCTACAGCGTCGACCGCATCCACGAGCTGACCAAAATCGACCGCTGGTTCCTCTACAAGCTCCGCAACATCGTCGAGACCGACAACGAGCTCGCCGCGTTCAATGCCCTCGACACAGTGCCCGAGGCACTGCTGCGCGAGGCCAAACAGCGCGGCTTCAGCGACTTCCAGGTAGCCCGCGCCATCCTCAAGGATGGCATGGATGCCGGCACCGACGCCGCCCTGCTTGCCGTGCGCAATCTGCGCAAGAGCATGGGCATCGTGCCGGTGGTCAAGCAGATAGACACTCTCGCCGCCGAATATCCGGCAGCCACCAACTACCTCTACCTCACCTACAACGGCTCGGAGAACGATGTCGACTACCTCGGCGACCGCCGCTCCGTCGTCGTCCTCGGCTCGGGTGCCTACCGCATCGGCTCGTCCGTCGAGTTCGACTGGTGCTCGGTGAATGCCCTGATGACCGCCCGCAAGGCCGGATGGCGCTCGGTGATGATAAACTACAACCCCGAGACCGTGTCGACCGACTACGACATGTGCGAGCGTCTGTACTTCGACGAGCTCACCTTCGAGCGCGTGATGGACATCCTCGAGCTTGAGCAGCCCCACGGCGTCATCCTCAGCGTGGGCGGCCAGATTCCCAACAACCTCGCCACCCGCCTCGACAGCCAGAACGTGCCCATCCTCGGCACGACGGCATCGAGCATCGACCGCGCCGAAGACCGCCACAAGTTCTCGGCCATGCTCGACCGCCTCGGCATCGACCAGCCCCGCTGGCGCGAGCTGACGAGCTTCGCCGACATCGACGCCTTCGTCGAGGAAGTAGGCTTCCCCGTCCTTGTCCGTCCGAGCTACGTGCTCTCGGGCGCAGCCATGAACGTATGCTCCAATCCCGACGAGCTCAAGCGCTTCCTGCAGCTTGCGGCCAACGTGTCGAAGCAGCACCCCGTGGTGGTGACCGAGTTCGTGCAGAATGCCAAGGAGATAGAGATGGACGCCGTGGCCGAGAACGGACAGATCAAGGCTTACGCCATCTCGGAGCACGTCGAGTTCGCCGGCGTGCACTCGGGCGACGCCACCATCCAGTTCCCGCCGCAGAAGCTCTACGTGGAGACCATGCGCCGCATCAAGAAGATTTCGGCCAAGATTGCCGCCGCCCTCGAGATTTCGGGCCCGTTCAACATCCAGTTCCTTGCCAAGAACAACGACATCAAGGTTATCGAGTGCAACCTCCGCGCCAGCCGCAGCTTCCCCTTCGTGTCGAAGATTCTTAAAATCAACTTCATCGACCTTGCCACGCGCGTCATGCTCGGCCTGCCCGCCGAGAAACCGGCCAAGAGTGCCTTCGACCTCGACTATGTCGGCGTCAAGGCCAGCCAGTTCAGCTTCTCGCGCCTCGGCGGCGCCGACCCCGTGCTCGGCGTCGACATGGCATCGACCGGCGAGGTTGCCTGCATAGGCGACGACACCAACGAGGCCATCCTCAAGAGTCTGCTGGCCGTCGGCCTGCGCGTGCCCCGCAAAGGCGTGCTCCTGAGCACCGGCACTCCCAAGCAGAAAGCCGACATGCTCGAGGCCGCCCACCTGCTGAACAAGGCCGGGCTGACCATCTACGCCACCGGCGGCACATGCCAGTTCCTGCACGACAACGGCATCCCCGCCATCCGCGTCTACTGGCCCTCGACTCCCGACCAGCAGCCGCAGGCGCTCGAACTGCTCCACAACCACGAGGTAGACCTGGTGGTGAATATGCCCAAGAACTTCACCGGCACCGAGCTCAGCAACGGCCGCAAGATACGCCGCGCTGCCATCGACCTGAACATTCCGCTGCTCACCAACTCACGCCTGGCTTCGGCCTTCGTGCGTGCGTTCACGGCTCTTCCGCTCGAAAAACTCGAGATAAAGAGCTGGCAGGAATATTAAGAAACTGTTTAAAACAGTTTCTGAGCCTCAGAAGCCCCTGACAAGCACTTTGCCATGCTTCTTCAAGCATTTTACCATTTTTAACACTAACGCATACTTGTGCGACAGAGGTCGAATTTCTGATGTAATTAATTGTATTACAGTTAGCAAAGAAAGTATCGCGAGCACCGACAAGCGGCATTGCCAAAAAACTATGCCCTATAACATATAAAAATATTTGGCAGCCCGTCGGAAAAGCCCCAACTTTGTAGCGCAAACCTAAAACAATCTTTTTTACCTTAGAAATTGTACCTATTGGAAACCCATAAAAAGGAACTCCGCGACGGAGTTCCTTTTTATGTTCAGGCATATACGTAAACGCACGCAGGCCCCGGGAAGCGGGGCCTGCGGTGTATGTGCCGTATGCGGCGAAAGTCGGTTCAGACGAGGGCGAGGAGCTGTGCGGCGGCGTTCTTTGTGTCGACCTTGTTTATGACGTGGGTTATGCGGTGGTCGGCGTCGGTGATGAAAGTCGTCCTGACGGTTCCCATGTACTCGCGTCCGGCCATCTTCTTTTTCTGCCATACGCCGAATGCCCGGTTGACGGTCGTGTCGGGGTCGCTGAGCAGGGTGAACTGCAGGCCGTGCTTAGCGGCGAACTTGTCGTGGCTGGCCGACGAGTCCTTGCTGATGCCGATGAGTTCGTAGCCGCGCTTCCGGAGCTCGTCGTAGCCGTCGCGCAGCGAGCAGGCCTCGGCGGTGCATCCGGGGGTGTTGTCCTTGGGATAGAAGTAAACGACGAGAGGCTTTCCGGCGAAGCTGTCGGAGCGCACGGGTTCGCCCTTGCTGTCGAGCCCGAGAATGTCGGGCAGTCTGTCTCCTGGTTGTAGCATGATTATGTAGTTAATGTAATGTCGATGAAAAAACAATCGCCGCCCGCACCTTGTTCGGAACGGACGGCGTTGTGAGTTTCGGACTGTCGTTTTATCAGGCCTCCTTCTTGCCGGGGCGACGCTCTTTGATGCGGGCCTTCTTGCCGGTGAGTTTGCGGAGGTAGTAAAGTTTGGCACGACGAACCTTACCGCGCTTGTTGACAACGATAGAGTCGATAAACGGGCTTTCGATGGGGAAGATACGTTCAACGCCGATGTTGTCGCTCATTTTGCGAACGGTGAAACGCTTCTTGTCTCCTTCGCCGGAGATGCGAATCACAACGCCGCGGTACTGCTGGATACGCTCCTTGTTGCCTTCCTTGATGCGGTAAGCCACGGTGATGGTGTCGCCGGGAGCGAAGTCGTAGTCCTGGGTCTTCTTGCCGGTAGCGAATGCTTCTTCGGCAATCTTAATCAAGTCCATTGTCTGATAAGTGGTTTAATGTTAACACTATTCGCATTATACGCAGGCTGCATGTCCTGCCAGAGATTGGGAATTCCGGCTGCAAAGTTACGCTTTTTTTCTCATGCGTGCAA
>JAIDUY010000257.1 GCA_029059965.1 Muribaculaceae bacterium | reverse complement strand
TATATGGCAACATGGGCGACAACTCCGCTACCGGCGTGGCATTCAGCCGCGACGCCGCTACCGGCGAGAATATCTTCAATGGCGAATATCTGATCAACGCCCAGGGCGAGGACGTCGTTGCCGGTATCCGTACTCCCCAGCAGATTACCATCGAAGGCAGCCGCCGCTGGGCAGCCCTTCAGGGCATCTCCGAGGAAGAGCGCGCCAGCAAGTATCCCTCGCTTGAGGAAGCCATGCCCGTCTGCGCCAACGAGCTCTTCGCCATCGCAGCCCGCCTCGAGGCTTACTACAAGGACATGCAGGATATGGAATTCACCATCCAGGACGGCAAGCTGTGGATGCTCCAGACCCGTAACGGCAAGCGCACCGGCGCCGCCATGGTGAAGATTGCCATGGATCTGCTCCGCGCCGAGGTCATCGACGAGAAGACCGTACTGAAGCGCATGGAGCCCCAGAAGCTCGACGAGCTCCTGCACCCCGTATTCGACAAGGCCGCCCTCAAGCGCGCCAAGGTCGTAGCCAAGGGCCTTCCCGCATCGCCCGGTGCAGCTTCGGGTCAGATTGTGTTCTCGGCCGACGAAGCCGAGGCATGGGCCGAGAAGAAGCGCAAGGTCGTTCTGGTTCGTATCGAGACCTCTCCCGAAGACCTCCGCGGTATGGCCGTTGCCCAGGGCATTCTGACCATGCGCGGCGGTATGACCAGCCACGCAGCCGTAGTTGCCCGCGGTATGGGCAAGTGCTGTGTGTCGGGTGCCGGCGAAATCAAGGTAGACTATGTAGCCAAGACCGTCGAAATGGGCGGCCATGTATATAACGAAGGTGACTTCATCAGCCTCAACGGCTCGACCGGCGACGTATACGACGGTCAGGTTCCCACCACCAACCCCGACCTGAGCGGCGGTGACTTCGGCGCCATCATGAACCTTGCCGCCAAGTACACCAAGACCCTCGTACGCACCAACGCCGATACTCCCCGCGACGCTAAGACCGCACGCGAATTCGGCGCACAGGGCATCGGCCTGTGCCGCACCGAGCATATGTTCTTCGAGGGCGACCGTATCAAGGCCGTACGCGAGATGATTCTCGCCAGCGACCTCGAAGGACGCAAGAATGCCCTTGCCAAGCTGCTCCCCATGCAGCGTGGTGACTTCGAAGGTATCTTCGAGGCCATGGACGGCTACGGCGTGACTATCCGTCTGCTCGATCCCCCTCTGCATGAGTTCGTACCCCACCAGACCGCAACCCAGAAGGAGCTCGCCGACGAGATGGGCATCACTCTGGCCGAGGTCAAGGCCAAGGTCGACAGCCTCGAGGAGTTCAACCCGATGCTGGGTCACCGTGGCTGCCGTCTGGGCATCACCTATCCCGAAATCACCGAGATGCAGACCCGCGCCATCATCGAGGCCGCACTCGCCTGCAAGGCTCGCGGCATCGACGTTCACCCCGAAATCATGGTGCCTCTGGTAGGCTCGCTCAAGGAGCTTCAGCACCAGGCCAACGTCATCAACGAGACCGCAGCCAAGGTATTCGACGAGAAGGGCGAAACCATCCCCTATCTCGTAGGTACGATGATCGAGGTGCCCCGCGCAGCTCTCACCGCCAACGAAATCGCAGAGGTTGCCGACTTCTTCAGCTTCGGTACCAACGACCTGACTCAGATGACCTTCGGCTTCTCGCGTGACGACGCACCCAAGTTCCTGAAGTTCTACAAGGAGCACGGCGTCATCAAGACCGATCCCTTCGAGGTTCTCGACCAGGTAGGCGTTGGCCAGCTCGTCCGCATGGGCGTAGAGAAGGGCCGCGGCGTCAAGCCCGAACTCAAGGTAGGTATCTGCGGCGAGCACGGCGGCGAACCCTCCAGCGTAATCTTCTGCGCCAAGCTCGGCATGAACTATGTGAGCTGCTCGCCCTTCCGCGTGCCCATCGCCCGCGTAGCAGCGGCCCAGGCCAACCTGGAAGATTGATTAACTCGATAATAATCAGCAACTAATAAAGGCTGCAATGCGTGTCCCAATCGGCA
>JAIDUY010000256.1 GCA_029059965.1 Muribaculaceae bacterium | reverse complement strand
ATCCGGGCGCTTATGCCATTCTGTCTGAGGCTGCACTTCTCGGCCCTTTCTGTCTGTTTTGGGGCGGTTTGCGGTTTTGGCTTTGGATTACGGGGGAAAATCACTAAATTTGCAGGTCAAAGACAATGGAAAACAGAATGAATTCTACTCCTCATAGCGCCCCGCCGCGTACGGTCATCAACCGCGCCGCCTACAGCGGCCTCTTTTTGGGCGCATATCTCTCTATCCTCGCCCTGCTGACGGGCCTGTCGCAGTCGTTCCAGCCTGCGGCGCTGCTTGTGTGGGGCGCCACCCTCGGCCTGCCCTTCATGGTCTACTCCCTGCTGCGCCGCAGCCTTGCCGAGACATCCTTCGAATCGCCTTTCTCCGAGATATGGGCCGAGGGCATCGCCATGATGTTCCTCGCCAGCACCATACAGGCCGTCGTCATCTACGGCGGTCTGCGCTACCTCGCCCCGGACTATATCGCCAACTCCGTGGCCATGGCCATCGACTACTTCGAGGCCATGGGGACCCAGGCCGGAAACCAATGGGCCGACACCCTCATCAGCGTGCGCGCCGCCAACGGCCTGCCCACGCCAACCGACGTCGTGGCCCAGGTGATGAGCATGAACCTTATCGGCGGCACATTTCTGACCCTTGTGCTGTCCGCCGTCCTCAAGCTGCGCTATGCCTCCGGCGAACGTCGCCGCCGCTACACCGGGCGCCGCGACGCCATGAACCAATAATACCACACCGAGCATGACAGACCTGTCGATAATAATACCGCTGTTCAACGAGGACGAGTCGCTGCCCGAGCTGCACGCATGGATTAGCCGCGTGCTGGCCGACCGCGGTCTCGACTACGAAATAATCTTCGTCGACGACGGGTCGACCGACGCTTCGTGGAGCGTCATATCGCGCCTGGCCGAAGAAGATCCCGCCCATGTCCGCGGCGCCTCCTTCCGACGCAACTACGGCAAGAGCCCCGCGCTGAACACCGGTTTCCGCATGGCCCGCGGCCGTGTGGTCATCACAATGGACGCCGACCTGCAGGACAGCCCCGACGAAATTCCGGAGCTCTACCGCATGATTACCGAGGACGGCTACGACCTCGTGTCCGGCTACAAGCAGAAGCGCTACGACCCTCTGAGCAAGACCATTCCCACCAAGCTCTTCAACGCCACGGCGCGGCGCGTCAGCGGCATCCACAATCTGCACGACTTCAACTGCGGCCTCAAGGCCTATCGCTCCGACGTGGTGAAGCACATCGAGGTCTATGGCGACATGCACCGCTACATTCCCTATCTGGCCAAGCAGGCCGGATTCAAGCGCATAGGCGAGAAGGTGGTGCACCATCAGGCGCGCAAGTACGGCAAGACCAAGTTCGGCCTCGACCGCTTCGTCAACGGCTATCTCGACCTGGTCACGCTGTGGTTCACAGGCACTTTCGGCAAGAAGCCCATGCACCTTTTCGGTCTGTTGGGCAGCCTGATGTTCCTGCTGGGCTTCGTGGCCGTCGCCGCCGTCGGCATTCTCAAGCTCTACCATATGCACGCCGGTCACAGCTACATACTCGTCACCGACTCGCCCTACTTCTATATCTCGCTGGTGCTCATGCTGCTTGGCTCGCAGCTCTTCCTCGCCGGATTCGTCGGCGAGCTTGTGGTGCGCAACTCGCCCAAGCGCAACGAGTACGACATCAGCCGCACCGTCGGCGATATCTGAAAACCCTAATACGCCTTCATCCTATGGAACGATACAAGCAATTCATGCAGCTCGCCGGCGACCGCTATTCCTGCCGCAGCTACTCCGACCGCCCCGTGGCTCCCGAACTCGTCGACGCCCTTGTCGAGGCCGTGCGCATAGCCCCCTCGGCCTGCAACCGCCAGCCCTGGCGCCTCATGGTGATAGACAGCGCCGACAGCGCCGGCCGTGCCGCCGTAGCAGCCGCCTATGCCCGTCCGTGGGTGGAGACGGCCCCGGTGTATATCATCGTCTGCGGCGAGGCCGCCACTGCATGGCACCGCCCATACGACGACCATAGTCATCTCGACGTCGACCTCGCCATAGCTACGCAGCAGCTCTGCCTCGCCGCTACGGCTCTCGGCCTGGGCTCCTGCTGGATATGCCACTTCGACCCCGCCCGCCTCATCGTCGACCTCGGCCTGCCTTCGGGCATCGTTCCCATGGCCATCATCCCCGTGGGCTATCCCGCCGACGCCACCATCCCCGAAAAGAAGCGCAAGAGCACCGACGAAATCCTGTTAAAGCGTTGAAATCTGACGGCCATACATACCTGCGCCTCATTGTCCCGGTGCTTGCCGCCCTTGCCGCAGCCTGCAACAGCAGCGGATGCCTCGACAACCAGAGCTCCATCCCGCTGGCCGAGTTCCGCAGCAGTGCCGACGGCAAGGGTATCAGCCTGCGCGGCCTGCGCATCTCGGGCATCGGCGCGCCCAACGATTCAGTACTCGCGGGTCCCGAGCAGACACTGACGCAGATCTACCTGCCCATGCGCTCCACGGCCACCGAGACGGCATGGTGCTTCCACTACACGCAGGAGGGACTTGACGACGACGCCTTCAACGACACCGTCGCCTTCTCCTACACCTCGCGTCCCTTCTTCGCCTCGGACGAATGCGGCGCGATGTACGTCTACCGCATAACGGGCGTCAGCACCACCACCCATCTCATCGATTCGGTGGCCGTGCTCGACTCGCTCATCACCAACGTCGACCTGCCCCGCATAGCCATCTACTTCCGTACCGCCGAGGACGAACCCGCACCGGAGGGCGGCGACGAATGAGCCGCCGCATCATCGTGGCCCTCGTGCTTGCGTGCCTGGCCCTGGCAGGCTATGCACAGCGACGCATCACTCCCGTCGAGACGCCCGCCACGGTGACGCAGTCGGTCAACGAGACTGCGTCGGACACGGCGCGTATCAACGAGCGCCGCCGCGCCAACTCGGTCTCCTACGTCGACGACCGCGGCCTGACAATCTACGTCGACACCCTCACCAACACCGAGTGGACCGACTCCACCCTCATAGGACGTGTGCCAAAGATGGAGTTCCCGCTGTGGCACGCCATGAGCGTGGGCGTCAACGTATGGGACCCTGTCATGCGCCTGTTCGGCCAGCAGCACGGCCTTGCCGACATGTGGGTGCAGCTCAGCCTCCACAACCGCTACAAACCCACGCTCGAGGCCGGCCTCGGCATGGCTCGCCACCGCTCGTCGGCCGACACCTTCCTCTACCGCTCGCCCCTGAGTTTCTATCTGCGCATAGGCGCCGACTATAACTTCCTTTTCAATTCCAATCCCGACTACCAGTTCTTCGCCGGACTGCGCTACGGCATATCGCCCTTCAGCTACAGCATCGACGATGTCGTGGCCGACGACCCCTACTGGGGCACCGAGGGCACATTCAACATCCCCGCCCAGCATGCCACCGTCGGCTGGATGGAGTTCTCCATCGGCCTGCGCGTCAAGCTGTGGGGGCCGATTTCGGCAGGATGGAGCTTCAAGTTCCATTCCATCATCCACCAGAGCAAGGACACCTACGGCCGTCCGTGGTACATACCCGGCTACGGCACGCGCGGCACGCCTGTCACCGGCAGTTTCTCGATTGTCTACACCATTCCGCTCTCGCATCTGAACAAGCCCAAGCCGGATTCCGTTACTATTGATGACACTACGGTAGATAATCTATAACAAGGAATTATGAAAAAGCTTATTGTCGTCGGAGCATCCTCCGGTATGGGAATGCGCATCGCAACGGACTTCGCTCGCCTCGGCTGGCGCGTGGGCATAGCCGCACGCCGCGAGGACCGTCTCAAGGAAATCAGTGAACTATATCCCGACCGCATCGAGTACATGGCCATCGACGTAACCGCCGAAGATGCCGTGGAGCGTTTCTACAAGCTCATCGAGGCCATCGGAGGCATGGACTACCTGCTCTACGCCGCAGGCTGCGGCTGGCAGAATCCCGAGCTCGACGTTGCAAAGGACAGGCAGACGCTCGATGTCAACGTAATCGGGTTTACACGCATCGTCAACGCCGCCTACAAGTACTACAAGGAAACGGCCAACGTCAGCCGCGGCCACATAGCCGTCATCACCTCCGTGGCCGGGACCAAAGGCATAGGCGTTTCCGCCACCTACTCCGCCTCCAAGCGCTACCAGTGGACCTATCTCCAGGCCCTCGACCAGCTCGCGCACATACAGCACGTCGATGTCGCCATCACCGACATACGCCCCGGATTTGTGGATACCCCTCTGCTTGTCAAGGGCAAGGACTACCCCATGGAGATGAGCGTGGCCTACGCGGCTCCGCGCATCGAGCGCGCCATGCTCACCGGACGGCGCGTGGCCGTGGTCGACGCCCGCTGGGCCGTGGCCTGCGCGCTGTGGCGCTGCATCCCCGACGCCCTGTGGCGCCGTCTGGCCCTGCGCCTGTAATATGATATAAAACAACCAATCTATACCGCGCCCGACGGCGCACATATCCTGCTATGAAACAACTCATTCTTGCCCTCGCACTCGGCGCCGCAGCTTTCGGCGCCATGGCTGCCGACGCCCCGGAGAAACCGTGGCGCTACGTCGACGCACAGCAGCTGCGCGTCATCAACAAAGGATGGGACAACACCCTGCGTCCCTACACCCGCATCCCCGCCTACCTGCAGGACAGCGTCCGCCCCGACCTGTGGGAGCGCGCCCAGTGCAGCTCGGGCATCGCCGTGCGCTTCGCCACAAACTCCTCGCGCATAGGCGTGCGCTACCAGCTGCTGTGGGATACCCACATGCTCCATATGGCCGACACGGGCCTCAAGGGCACCGACCTCTATGTATTCGAGGGTGACTCGGTATGGCGCCACGCCAATACCAACCGTCCGCGCGTCAACAACAAGGAGGAGAAAATTTGCGAGGCCGTCTACGTCAGCAACCTCGACACCGCCAGCATGACCGAGTACATGATCTATCTGCCGCTCTACGACGGTGTCAACAGCCTTGAGGTCAAGGTCGACAGCGGCGCCGTCATCACCTCCGGACGCCCCGACATCATCGACGCCGATACCAAAATCGTGGCCTACGGAACCAGCATCCTTCAGGGCGGGTGCGCCTCGCGCACAGGCATGGCCGCCACCAACATCCTCTCGCGCGAGCTCAACTGCGAGGTGGTCAACATCGGCATCAGCGGCGAGGGCAAGATGGACTCCTGCATGGCCCGAGCCATGGCAAAGATTCCCGATGCCGACATCTTCCTCATCGACCCCGTGCCCAACTGCACCGAGATGATGTGCGACACCCTCACCTACGGCTTTGTGCGCATCCTGCGCGACGCCCGTCCCGACGTGCCCATAGTCATGGTCGAAGGTCCCATCTACCCCTACGCGCGCTACGACAGCTTCTTCGGCCGCTATCTGCCGGCCAAGAACGCCGCCTTCCGCCGCAACTATGAGCTGCTTAAGGCCGAGAATCCCGACAATCTCTACTATGTCGACTCGGTTGAGCTCGACGGAGTCGAGGACGACGGTACCGTCGACGGCATCCACCTCACCGACCTCGGCTTCCGCCACTACGCCGACAAGCTGCGACCCGTGCTCGAACAGATTCTGAGTCAGCGCCGCTGACCCTTATTGCGTATAAACACACAGCAGGCTCGCCGTCACGGCGAGCCTGCTGTGCTCATTATCATATCAGTACATCTATTTGGCAGTAATTGTCATAATATAAGGTGTATCTAAACTTCTGTGTCGAGGAGATGAGGTAGAGTAGTCCTTACGATTTCTTACGCGTCGTAGCGGTAGTCGGCGAAACGCTCCTGAAGGCGCTTGCGGGCGAAGAAGATACGGCTCTTGACGGTGCCCAGGGGCAGACCCATCTTCTCGGCGATTTCGTTGTACTTGTAGCCCTGCACGTGCATGCTGAAGGGGATGCGGTACTCGTCGGAGAACTCATTGATGGCGGCGGTGATTTCGGCTGCGCCGTAGCTCTCTTCGGGGCTGTCCAGACCGCTGTCCTGGCTCAGGTTGAGGTGGTAGAGGTT
>JAIDUY010000255.1 GCA_029059965.1 Muribaculaceae bacterium | reverse complement strand
GTTCTCCAGAGGGCGGGTCACGTTCTGCTCGATGTCCTGGGCCGACGCACCCGAATAGGTCGTCATGACCATAAGCGTGTTGGTCTCTATGTCGGGATAGAGGTCGATGGGGAGTTTCTGCAGCGAGAACAGACCCAGAATCACGACCGCCACGAAGCACAGCGTGGTCATGATGGGGCGTTTCACCGCATTGCCGTACAGACTCATATTCTTACAGATATTCTTGAGTGATGATGGACGATGGGTTTAGCGCTCGAGGACTTCGACTTCGATGCCGTCGGCCAGACGGGTCTGTCCCGAGATGACGATAGTGTCGCCGTCGGCGATGCCGTCGAGGAGCTCGTAGCTGTTGTCAAGGCGCTGGCCGAGCTGAACGCGGCGGAACTGCACGCGGCCGTTACTCAGGACGTAAACGTATTTGTTGCCGGAACCGGTCTGCTTGACGATGGCACGGTCGGGAACGACCACGTTGTCCGATACGCCGTGGTCAAGGCTGACGCGGGCGAACATGCCGGGCTTGACGGCTTCGTCGCCATTGGCAATCTGCACTTCCACCTGACTGGTGCGGGTGGCGGTGTCGACTGTGGGATAGATGCGCTTGACAGTTCCGCTGAAGCTGCGGTCGGGATAGGCGTCGAAATTCACCTCGACGGGCCTGCCGACATGCATATGGGGAAGGTCGGGCTCGCTCACGGCGAGCATCACTTTGACAACGGGGGTGAGCTGTCCCACGACAAGCACGGGCTGGCCGCCGGTGAGGTCGCCCGGGTCGAAGTTGCGGGCTGTCACCACACCGTCGATGGGCGACACAAGTACGGTGTTCTCCATCACGTTGGCATACTGCGAGCGGGCGGCATCGAGCTGGGCGCGAAGCTGGTCGACGGCCTGCTGTGTGCCGGAACCGATCTGCAGCAGCTGCGAGGCGCGGTTGTACTCGCGCTCGATCTGCTCGAGGTTGATGCGCAGCTGGTCGGCGTTACTGGCGTCGAGACACACCAGCTCCTGGCCGCGGCGCACATGGTCGCCGACTTCCACCGAGATAGTCTTGATGCGGTTGGGTGTCGACGGAGCTATGTTGTTGACGTTCTCTGCCTCTACAGTGGCCGTATAGGTCTTCTGCTGGGGCACCTGACGCTGATGGGCCACGTCGACGGTAACGACGGGCAGTTCGGCTTCGGTGTTCATATGGGCCTCCTCCTTGCCGGAGCAGGAACCGGCGGCCACGGCCAGCGCGGCGAGCGCAGGCATCAGGTATGCTGTGGTTTTCATATGGCTGTGTTTTGATATGTGTCGATGGGGGCGTTGCCGAGCAGGAGCTCAAGGTCGCTGTTGGCTACGAGATAGTTGTAGATGGCCTGATTGTAGGCGAGTCGCGCGCGGGTCAGCGAGAGCTCGCTGTCGCGCAGGTCGAGGTAGCTGGCGGCGCCGATGGCGAAGCTGCGCTCCATGATGTCGTGGGCGCGTTCGGCCTCGGCCACACTCTCGGCGCACGATGCTATCTGGCGCACGTTGATTTTGATATTGTCGATGGCCAGGCTCACCTGCATGGAGACGCTGCGTTCGAGGTTCTCGCGCTGCCATGTCAGCTCTTCGGCCTGTATCTGCGCCTGACGGATGCGGTTGATGCGCTGGCCGCCCTGAAGGATGGGCACGGCGAGCGTAACGCCCACGGTCGAGTAGGGATTCCAGCGGAAGTTCTTGAACGGCGAGCCGTTGCTCATGCTTGTCCAGTTGTAGTTGGCCGTCAGCGCCAGTGTGGGCGAGAAAGACAGCTTCTGTATCTGCAGGTTGCGCTTGAGGATGTCGCTGTTGATGTCGAGCAGGCGCAGGTCGGCGTTGCCGGAGTAGTCGGGGTCGATGGCGATGGTGGCCTCGTACATGCCGCTCTCGTAGTCGCTGAGCGTGCTCGCGGGTTCGACTTCGAAGGTGGCGTCGACGCCCATGAGTATCAGAAGCTGCAGGCGGGCCTGCTTGATGGCCACGTCGGCGGCGAGCAGTTCGGGCTCGATGTTCTTCATGGCCACCGATGTGCGCAGAACGTCGTAGTCCGATGCCGCACCCGCGGCATGCTGGTCGGTGTACATGCGGTTGGTCAGCTGCGCCATGTCGTAGCTTTCCTGGATGACCTTGCGCGAGTCGAGGGCCAGCAGCAGGGTGTAGTATGCGTTCTTGACCTGATTGACAAGATTCTGACGGCTCTGTCTTGCCTCCTCGGTG
>JAIDUY010000254.1 GCA_029059965.1 Muribaculaceae bacterium | reverse complement strand
GTGCCCGTATATAAGGCATGGACAAGACACCCGACATACAGACCCTGCTCCGCATCTACGCCGAAGGCGGG
The DNA here is from genome assembly GCA_029059965.1 of Muribaculaceae bacterium. Lineage (GTDB taxonomy): Bacteria > Bacteroidota > Bacteroidia > Bacteroidales > Muribaculaceae > CAG-873. Next base: position 1,192 of record JAIDUY010000254.1, on the reverse strand, counting down.
GCCACCGAGGAGCAGCGCGTCATCGTGCGCGAATATATCATGGACGACGCCGGCCGCTTCGACCAGCTTCTGGAAGCCATGCGCGACAAGGCCATGCGCGAACTTGAGCTCGACACCGACAGCGACTTCCTGCCCGGACATCTTGAGCGCTGCGCGCCCTCGGCGTTCGCCATGAGCTCGGCCTTCCGCGGACGGCGCCGCAACGTGTCGGCCTTCGTGGCGGGCACAGGACGACGCCGGAGTGCCTTCGAGATACTCCGGGAACGCCTTTTGGACGAGTCCGACGAAGCGGACCTCAATTCATTTTAGGATTGCAGGGAATGAGCTGCCAGCTGCGGTAGTTATCGCCGAGTTCCCTGACAGCGCGGTGCCAGTAGGCATCGTCGGACAGTGTGAGCAGAGTCTCGGGAGCCGCCGGCACGGGAGCCTGTGCCCAGGTCTCCTCCTCGATTTCCCGTTCGAGCTGACCGTCGGTCCAGCTGCTGTAGCCGATGAAGAAGCGCACGCAGCCGTCGATGTCATAACCCGAATTGACATAAGCGATTATCGCATCGAATTCTCCGCCGACATAGAGTCCCGGAGCATAGAGCCTCGCACCAGGAATAATCCTGTCGCCGAGGGAATGGATGAAGTAGAGCCTGTCCTGCCCGAGCGGACCGCCACAGTAGACACCGGCATCGGACTCGATGCCGACGCCTTCGAGCAAGTCGGAAAGCTTGTAGCCCGTGGGCTTGTTCATCACCACGCCCGTAGCGCCCTCGGAAGGGGCATAGTCGATAATCGAGATAACACTGTGATTGAAGTATGATTCACGCAGGAACGGTTCCGCCACAAGCAGGCCTCCGCAGTGGGGAGCTCTCTTGTCAGTGGCGACTTTGAAGAGTGTTGTGGCGAGGTCTTTCATAATCGGTAAGCGTTAAAACGTATGGTTCGGAGAAATGGAGTCGGGCGATGAAAGATATTCAATACTATAACGTGCGCACAGGGGATAAAGTTTTGTAAAAAAGGTCAAAAAGCAGGCCATCAGAGACATCCCGCCGATTCAAGGAAAGCCTTGTATGCCACGGCTTTGGCTGCCGGGGCAAGGGGATAGGCGCGCGAGGTGGACGGCAGGCGCCACAGCTCGATGATGCGGCCGTCGGGGCACATCCACTCCACATGTCCGCCCATGGGCGGACATGTGGAGTGGATG
>JAIDUY010000253.1 GCA_029059965.1 Muribaculaceae bacterium | reverse complement strand
CGCCCCCAAGCAATCGTCCATTTCCCCCCCCCCCCCCAACACCCCCACCGCCCGCGGCCCGGGTTCCGCGGGCTGTCTGTGTTGTGTGTGAAGGGTGTGTCAGTAGGGCGATGTCTCGTAGCGGTAGATGTCGACCAGACGGATGTTGAAGCGCAGGTTGGAGTAGGGCTTCACGCTACCCGTCGAGTTGTTGCCGTAGGCGAGAGCGTAGGGCACGATGACCTCGGCAGTATCGCCGCAGTGCATTTCGCTAAGAGCCACGCCCCAGCCGGGGACAAGGCGGTTGAGCTGGGCGCGGTAGATGCCGGGGCCGTATGCCGTCTGCAAGGTCGAGCTGTCGACGCCGGTGCCGTCAAAGAGGTGAACCTCGTAGCGGGTGTCGACGGTCGATGTGTAGAGCGGCGACAGGTTGCCGGCGGTTTCGGCGCGGTCGTTGAAGTAATGGATGAGCACGAACGAACCGGGATTCCAGGCCGGGATGATGGTACGGTAGTACGGATTGCCGTCGGCGTCCTTCTTGTTCTGGAGCTGTGTCAGCCATGCGTTGTTGGCGTCGCGCCATTCGGTGTACTGCTGCCAGGTGCTTTCTTCGCTGGTTGTGCAGGCAGCCGCGAGGATGAACGCGGCGCCTGCTATTGCCAGTAGTTTTTTCATAGATCAGTTCTATTGAGGGGAGGTGTCAGAATTGTACGGTCGGCGCCTGTGCTGCCTCGGGCGCTGCCGCGAACTGAGGCTTGGTGCCGAAGCCGAACAGTCCCGCCCAGATGTTGGCCGGGAAGCGGCGTACACGCACATTATAGTCGCGCACTATCTCGGTGTAGCGGCCACGCTCGGTGGCGATGCGGTTCTCGGTGCCTTCGAGCTGAGTCTGCAGGTTGAGGAACTGCGTGTCGGCCTTGAGGTCGGGATAGGCTTCGCGGACGGCGTTGACGTAGATGCTCAGGGCGCGGTTGAGGCCGTCCTGTGCGTTGTTCATGCGCTGGAAGGCTGCTTCGCCGTCGGGCACTTCATTGACGGTGGCGCTGGCCGAGTCGTAGGCCTGTGTCAGGCCTGCGCGGGCGCGGGTCACATTCTCGTATGTCTGGCTCTCGTGGGCGGCATAGCCCTGCACAGTGCGCATCAGATTGGGGATGAGGTCCATGCGGCGCTGGTACTGCACCTGAACCTGGCTCCACTGCTGTTCGACGTCCTGGTCGAGGGTCACGAGCGAGTTGTAGGTCGAGCATCCGCTTGTGCCGCAGATGACTGCAAGCACAACTACAATGCCGATGATAATGTACTTTTTCATAATCTAAATTTTTTAAGAGGGGTGAGCTGAAACGTTCCGCCCGCCCGGCCGGGTCAGCGCAGCTTGCGCAGCAGCGATGCCAGACTCACGCGGTCGTGAATCAGACGGTGAAGGTCGTCGATGGCCACGCGGGTCTGCTGCATGCTGTCGCGTTCGCGCAGGGTCACCGTGTTGTCTTCCAGTGTCTGATGGTCCACCGTGATGCAGAAGGGTGTTCCGATGGCGTCCTGACGGCGGTAGCGCTTGCCGATGGCGTCCTTCTCCTCGTAGTGGGTGGCGAAGTCGAACTTGAGTTCGTCGACGATTTCGCGTGCCTTTTCGGGAAGTCCGTCCTTGCGCACAAGAGGAAGAACGGCGCACTTCACCGGAGCCAAGGGCGCGGGGAGGTGGAGCACCACGCGGGTTTCGCCGTTTTCGAGGGGCTGCTCTTCGTACGACGAGCACAGCACGCTCAGGAACATACGGTCCACACCGATGGATGTTTCTATAACGTAGGGGGTATAGCTTTCGTTCAGTTCGGGGTCGAAGTACTGGATTTTCTTGCCCGAGAATTTCTCGTGCTGCGACAGGTCGAAGTTGGTGCGGCTGTGGATGCCTTCCACTTCCTTGAAGCCGAAGGGCATCATGAACTCGATGTCGGTGGCGGCGTTGGCGTAGTGGGCCAGCTTGTCGTGGTCGTGGTAGCGGTACTTCTCGTCGCCGAGGCCGAGGGCCTTGTGCCACTTGAGGCGCCATTCCTTCCACTGTGCGAACCACTTGAGCTCCTCGCCGGGACGCACGAAGAACTGCATTTCCATCTGCTCGAACTCGCGCATGCGGAAGATGAACTGGCGTGCGACGATTTCGTTGCGGAATGCCTTGCCGATCTGTGCGATGCCGAAGGGGATGCGCATACGGCCGGTCTTCTGCACGTTGAGGTAGTTGACGAAGATGCCCTGTGCGGTCT
>JAIDUY010000252.1 GCA_029059965.1 Muribaculaceae bacterium | reverse complement strand
AGCCACGGCGACCTACCGCTGGACCGCCGAGTTCCGCCTGGAGCTCACCCTCCACGCCGTCACCGCCAATCCCACCGTGGTCAATCTCACCAACCACGCATACTGGAACCTTGCCGGACACAACGCCGGCTCCGTGCTCGACCACGAACTGCAGATTGCCGCCACACACTGGCTGCCCACCGACGACACCCTCGTCCCCACGGGAATACTCGCGCCGGTGGAGGGCACGCCCATGGACTTCCGCACGCCCAAGGCCATCGGACGCGACATTCATGCCGACTTCGACGCCCTCCGCTTCGGCAAAGGCTACGACAACTGCTGGACAATCGACGGCTACGACGGCACCATGCGCACCGCAGCCGTCCTGACAGAAAGCGGCACAGGCCGACGACTCGAAGTCATCACTGACCAGCCCGCCGCTCAGGTCTACACCGGCAACTGGCTCGCCGGATGTCCCCTCAACAAAGAAGGGCGCAGCTACGACGACTATGACGGCGTGGCCATCGAATGCCAGAACTACCCCGACGCACCCAACAAACTTCAGTTCCCCGACTGTGTCCTCCGTCCCGGCGAGGAATATGTGCGCCACATCACCTACTCATTCTCCACTCTAAAACAATGAAACCCACCCTCTTCATACTCGCTGCCGGCATGGGGAGCCGATACGGCGGTCTCAAGCAGCTCGACGGCCTCGGCCCCGACGGCGAAACCATAATGGACTACTCCGTGTTCGACGCCATCCGCGCCGGATTCGGCAAGATAGTCTTCGTTATCCGCAAGGACTTCGAGGCCGACTTCCGCGCCAAAATTCTTGCCAAGTACGAGAACCGCGTCCCCGTCGAGGTAGTCTTCCAGAGCGTCGACAAACTCCCCGAAGGCTTCGTATGTCCCGCCGACCGCACCAAGCCCTGGGGCACCACCCAGGCCGTGCTCATGGGCGCCGACGTCATCAGCGAACCCTTCGCCGTAATCAACGCCGACGACTTCTACGGACGCGATTCCTTCGAAGTCCTCGCCCGCGACCTCATGCGACCCCGCGACCGCAATGGCGACTACAGCATGGTCGGATTCCGCGTCGGCAACACCATGACCGAGTCAGGCGCCGTCAGCCGCGGCATCTGCAAAACCGCCGACGGCCTCCTCACCGCCGTCGAGGAGCGCACCGACATCCGCTACGACGACGGCCACGACATCGTGTCCAACGCCGCCGACGGCACCCTCCAGGTCCTCGACCCCGCCACTCCCGTGTCGATGAACATGTGG
>JAIDUY010000251.1 GCA_029059965.1 Muribaculaceae bacterium | reverse complement strand
AGCCGGAGGCCTGCCGACATTACCGTTAAATCGATGTCGGCGCTGGCTCGTTCACCCGTTATGCTTCCCACGGAGAGGCTGACGGTGTGGCGGCCGTCGGGGAGGGTAGGTAATGTCAGGGACACGAGGAGAGAGCCGTCTTCACGATACGATGTGCTGATGTCGGCGGAAACATTGGTGTTGCCGTCAATCAAACAACGGGAGGCGGTTCCGATGCGTCTGGCTGTTGAAACAGGAGATTCGCCTGATGTCACCACGGCATACAGTGTTGAGCCGGAGGGCACTATGTCTCCGTTGGCGAAATCTTCGGAGCCTATGTACATCTGTTCGATGACCGGTGCGCCGGATACGGGATTGTCAGGGATATCCGCACCGACAGACAGATGCATGCTTCCGAGCGCGATGGTGCCGTCTTCATCCGAACGGGTCGAGATTACAAGTCGGTTCCTGTCGCCGATTCGGCAGTCCGCAGGTACGACAATCCGGGCTTCGATGACTCCATTGACCACGTTGACCGGAATTTCCGTCAGAAGGTCGGTCTCGACTTCGATGTATTTTTCCTCCGTGGCAGACTCGGCTATAGTGGATACGAGCTTGTAGGGATTGGCATACACTTCAAGAATGCCGTGACCGTTATATGCCACTGTATTGCCGTCCTCGTCGACTACACGTGCTTTTACCATGGCCGGAGCAAGCGGGTCGATAGTGATGGATTCGGATGCACTTTGCCCTCCTACGCTTTCGATGGCGACAGAGTATTCCGCAATTGGCAGAGGAAGCGCGGGGTCACCGCAATAGTTGTAGCATAAAATATTGGCACCCAATTGAGTCGGGCGGGGATCTGTATCGACTAAAGAGTTTCGTGCGCGACGGAAAACATCCTAGAAGCTGTCGCCCGCATTTTCACGGCCGATCTGGTATGCAATATCGTGAATGAGATGACGGTAGTAGTAGAGAAATACGTCGCGTCAGGCTGCTATGGCTCCAATCATGCCGCCTTAGGATT
>JAIDUY010000250.1 GCA_029059965.1 Muribaculaceae bacterium | reverse complement strand
CGTCAGAGGTGTATACGAGACAGCTCCCGAACCGTAGCATATGCGGGCGGCGGCGTCGTATAGGGCCGTGAACTGGCCCGGGGCTATGCCCTGGACGTCGACGTCGGATTCGATGATGTATTCGCCCGGGTTGTCGAGACGGCGTATCCGTCCCGGTAGAAAATCGGGCGAATGACGGTTCTTGAACTTGAGGGCTATGCCTTCGGGGCAGGCGGCAGCGTCGCCCCAGGGATCGATGGTTATGAACTGTGTCTCGGCAAGGTGAAGCGTGCGGCCGTACTGCTTGTCGGTGTCGTAGCCGCGGGAGACGTAGAGCACGTTGTCGGCCACGTTCTTACGCACAACGAACCAGGGGCCGCCACTGAGTCCGAGGCCTTTGCGCTGGCCTATGGTGTGGAACCAGTAGCCGCGGTGCTCGCCAAGCTTGCGTCCTGTCTCAAGTTCGACAATGGCGCCGGGACGTTCGCCCAGGTGACGGCGTATGAAGTCGTTGTAGTTTATCTTGCCGAGGAAGCAGATTCCCTGCGAGTCGCGACGCAGCGCGTTGGGCAGCCGGGCTTCGGAGGCTATGCGCCTTACTTCCGATTTGGGAATGCGGCCGAGAGGAAACTCGAGGTGGGCAAGCTGGCTGCCTGTTATGCGGGCGAGGAAGTCGGTCTGGTCTTTGACGGGGTCGACAGCCGTGGCGAGCCATTTACGTCCCTGCTCGTCGATGAGGGTAGATGCATAGTGTCCTGTCGCCGTGATGCCGAATTCGTGCCCCCAGCGCTCCTCGAAGTATCCGAACTTGATGATGGAATTGCACATGATGTCGGGGTTCGGCGTCAGGCCCAGGCGGACTGTGCGCAGGGCGTAGTCCATGACGTTGTCCCAGTACTCCTGATGCAGCGACACGACGTCGAACGGCAGGCCGTAGCGTCGGGCGATGAGGCTGCACATTTCGATGTCCTCGTCGGCCGAGCAGTCGCCCTCGCCGTTGTCCATGCCTATGCGTATGTAGAACAGGTGCATTGGGCGTCCCTGTTGGGCGAGCAGATGCACCGTCACGGCGCTGTCGACGCCTCCGGAAATAAGTACTGCGGTTTCCGATTTGCTCATTGGGTGCGTCGCTGGGTGTTGGCTACGCGGAAAGCCCCGAGCAGATAGTCGATGTCGATATCTTTTGCAAGGACTTTATGGCGTGTGTTCAGGAAATAGAAGGACGGAGTCGAGCGCAGGTCGAAGTAGCTGTCGGCGTCCTCGATTGCGCCCACGGTCCAATTGGAGGGGTATGTGGCCGCTGTCTGCCGCCACTCGGCGCTTGCCTCGTCGGGATATATGCTGACTATGGCGAGCTCGCCGCGGCGTATAAGCTCGTTGGCATTGTAGTCGGCACTGAGCCTGACACGTGCCATGTTGCAGTCGGAGCAGTCGGGGTCGTTGATGAAAAGCAGCACCGACGAGCCTGTTATCTCGCTGAGGCGTCCTTTGGTTCCGTCGGGACGGGTGAATACCAGATCGGGCACGAAGGCTCCGAGGCCGCTGGACTCGATGATTTTGGTGTGCAATTGGAAGCGGGCCTTGTCGGCGTTTGATATTTTCTTGTGGTTTGCTGCCGCACGGGCGAAGGGCAGATACATTTCTTCCGAAAAGATGGAGCAAGTGTCCGAGTAGAGCCAGTTTTCGGCCATGGTGGCGAATGTCAGCGTCTCGGGGCCTTTCTTGACAAAGCGCTGCAGCAGATGGTCTATCGAGGCATGGACCGTGTCGGCGCTCGCATGCTGCATGATGGTCACCCAGTCGCCGAAAGCGCGGTTGAGTTTCTCTTGGTCGCGGAAGGCCGTGCCGAAGTTGCAGCGGTCCCAGAAACGGCTGACGATATAGTCGCAACGCGGCTGGAGAGCCATCAGAGTGTCGGGAGGACTCGGATAGAGGAACAGGTCGCCGGATGCCGCGCGGGCGGGAGTCCACACGCCGGCGATGGCTGTGACGAGCAGGAAAATATGTAAGATGAGCCTTTTCATACGGGTTTTGTCGAACTATCCGACAAAATTAGCAAAAAAAACGCGCCCGCATTGCGCCCCCTAATTAAAAAGTGTGAAATCAAGCCCGGCATCTTTCACGGCTGCCATTGTGCGTGCCGACGGATTGACGAGAATGACGTGCCGCGCGGTTTTCATCAGCGGCAGATCGTCGTGGTGGTCGGTGATGACTGTGTCGATTTCGGAACAGCCGTTTGCAGCCAGATTTATTCTGACGCGGTCAAGCTTTATATTGCCGCGGCACTCTGTCATCGGGCCGCTGTCGGGGAGCTGAGTGGCTTCAAGCGGTCCGCGCCAGATGGTTTTGACGTAGAATTCCGGAGCCGCCGTCGCCATGAGCACATAGCTGCCTGAGTCCTGTTTGTCCTCAAGGTATTTTTTCAACTTTTCGTTTATACCGTTATTGGCTTCAAGCCTGAATTTTTCCAGCAGTTCTTTGTCCCGCCCGGCCAATCTCAGAGCTGACGCTTTGAATCGTACATGGCTTATCATTCGGAAACCGCGCAGCGCATATAAGGCTATGATGCCCGTCAGCTTGAAAAAATGCATTTTCCGCAGATGACAGGCAAGGGCGCATGCGAGGTAGCGATGCAGGGTATTGCCGGTGTAGTAGGTCCCGTCCAGGTCGACAGTGATATTCTTCATTGCGTGCAAGTTAAATCAGGCATCCATGGACCATGGAAAGCGAATCAGCGTTCTGTCGCGGTAGAGTGCGTAATCCGGGTTTAATTCAGGGTCGGGCATAGTCACGGTGATGACTGCTGTTCGAATCATGGCATCGGGCAGATGCCGCCGAACAGCTTCATAGACGGATTTCAGAGTATGGCCGCTGTCAACGGCATCGTCGACTATCAGAACCTTGCGGTACTTTGTGTCGAGTTCTGCCGGCAGCGTCACTTTGCGGAGGGTCGCTTTGTCGCCTTTATGGCGCTTCCGTTCGAGAATGTCCGCTTCGAGTATGCGAAGTCTGTTCTGTATGAAGCGGGGAGCAAGACGGACGGCAATACGGATGATACGTTTTTTATACGACGTGGAGGGACGTCGCGATTCGGTGGAATAATGTGGTAGTCTGTCAAACATATTCCGGCCGACATAGACTCCGCCGGTGGCTATCGACAGGACTGCATCAGGAGTGAACCCGTCTGCAAGGACAGCGGATTCGAGTTCCCGGCAGGCTGCCGCGAAATCATCCTCCTTGAGTGTGACTACTTTCCAAGCCATCGTGCTATTAATCTGCAGAATCCGAACCCGCCGCAGGACAGCAGAGCTCCGGCCTTTTTCTTGAACCTGACCTTAGGGTCGGTCAGCGCCCGCCACCGGTATGCACGGATTACCGCCCAGCAGCGTCGGGCATCGTCATATTTACCACGTTTAAGAAGAGACAGTAAGATATTGAAATTGGCGCTGAATCTACGGGATATGGCCGCTGTCCTCAATTCTCGGTCGCCTGAAGCCTTTGCCTGATTTAAAATTGATTCGGTGACTTTGAGTGAATCAAGACGGCTATCCGCCCATGAATTTATAAAGCTCAGATTATGATTGCGGTAGAAATAAAGGCGGCATGAAGTGACAGCTACTCTGTTGGCTGCGAGGAAATGGCGGGGACTAATTTCAAGATCTTCGAACCGGATTCCTTCGCGGAACATCTCCGTAGATAGTATGAGATTGCGCTTGTAAAGCTTTGCCCAGGGACCGGAGTGCCATATTCTTTTTTGATACAGTATGTTGATGGCGCCTTCCCTGCC
>JAIDUY010000025.1 GCA_029059965.1 Muribaculaceae bacterium | reverse complement strand
GTCGACGGTCATGCCGTAGTCCTTGAGGATGAGCATAGTGAGGTCGAGGGGGAAGCCGTAGGTGTCGTAGAGGGTGAATGCCTGCTTGCCGGGGAGAACGTTGCTTCCGGTTGCCTTTGCAGCCTTGGCGGCGTCGTCGAGCAGACGGATGCCGTTTTCGAGTGTGCGCAGGAATGCGTCTTCCTCTTCCTTGATTACGCGCATGATGAGCTCGCGCTGTGCGGGCAGTTCGGGGTAGGCCTCGCCCATGCTGTCGATGAGGGTGTCGATGAGGCGGTACATGAATGCCTGCTTTTGGTCGAGGAATGAGTAGTAGTAGCGGACGGCGCGGCGCAGGATTCGGCGGATTACGTAGCCGGCCTTGGCGTTGCCGGGCAGCTGGGAGTCGGCGATGGAGAATGCGATTGTGCGGACATGGTCGGCGATTACGCGCATGGCCACGTCGACGGCAGCTTCCTTGCCGTATTCCTTGTCGGAGAGTTCTGCAATCTTGGAGATGAGGGGGGTGAATACGTCGGTGTCGTAGTTGGACGTCTTGCCCTGAAGTGCCATGCAGAGACGTTCGAAGCCCATGCCTGTGTCGATAACCTTGGCGGGCAGGGGTTCGAGACTGCCGTCGGCCTTGCGGTTGAACTGCATGAACACGAGGTTCCAGATTTCGATTACCTGAGGATGGTCTTTGTTGACCAGGCTTGCACCGTCGGTTTCGGCACGCTCGGCGTCGGAGCGCAGGTCGATATGGATTTCGGAGCAGGGGCCGCAGGGGCCTGTGTCGCCCATTTCCCAGAAGTTGTCATGCTTGTTGCCGTTGAGGATATGGTCGGCGGGGAGGTGCTTTGCCCAGATGGCAGCGGCTTCGTCGTCGCGGGCGAGGCCTTCGTCGGGAGCGCCCTCGAATACTGTGGCGTAGAGGCGTGCGGGGTCGAGGCCGAGGACGTCGACCAGATACTCCCAAGCCATGTCGATGGCTTCGGCCTTGAAGTAGTCGCCGAACGACCAGTTGCCCAGCATCTCGAACATGGTGTGGTGGTATGTGTCGTGGCCCACTTCCTCGAGGTCGTTGTGCTTGCCGCTGACGCGGAGGCACTTCTGCGAGTCGGCGACGCGCTTGAACGACGGGGCTTTCTGGCCGAGTATAATGTCCTTGAACTGGTTCATGCCGGCGTTAGTGAACATCAGGGTGGGGTCGTCCTTGATGACCATGGGAGCCGAAGGTACGATGTGATGGTCTTTCGAGGCGAAAAAGTCCTTGAAAGACTGGCGTATTTCTTTGGCAGTAAGCATATTTTGATTGTTGTTGGATTGCATTTGGATAAAAAAGTCTTGCGAGAGGCGCGGGAAATTCGTACCTTTGCGCAAAGGACCCACAAAATTAGTCCAAATTTCGCACCTGTGCAAGTAAAGCACGCCACAAGACAATGTCGCAGAAAGTTTTCTACCGCTATAATCCGCGAACGGAGCAGTACGAGCGCGTCTATCCCACCCGAGGACGCCGTATCGCCATGTCCATACAGCGCATAGCCATGACGCTGGTGCTTGCCTTGGTGTTCATGGGCGTGCTCTACTGGCTTGTGGAGCTGCCGCGCGAGAAGATGCTGCGTGCCGAAAACGAACGGCTCCGGGCCCGTGTCGACCTCCTCGACCGCCGCGCCGACGTGGCTATCTCGGTGCTCGAGGAGCTTGCCGAGCGCGACAACAATTTCTACCGCGTGATGATGGGCGCCGAGCCTCTGAGCAATGTGGCCCGTCACGCCGGACTCGAGCGCCAGCGCCTCTACGAAAGCTTCGACAGCCTCGACGACGCCGGCCTGGTGGGTATGCTCGAGAACAAGCTCGACCGTCTCGACCGCCTCGTCTACGCGCAGAGCCGCAGCTACGACTTCCTTGCCGGGCAGTCGCGGCAGCAGCAGGACCGTCTTGCCCATATTCCCGCCATACAGCCTGTGCCCGAGCGCTTCCTGCGCACCATGGCCTCGGGCTACGGCGTGCGCCGCGACCCTATATACGGTACCATGAAGTTCCACGAAGGCATGGACTTCTCGGCGCCTATCGGGACGCCGGTCTATGCCACGGCCGACGGCCGCGTGGTGTCGGCCGGACGTCAGGGCCTCTATGGCAACATGATAGAAATCGACCACGGCTATAACTACCGTACCCGCTATGCCCATCTGTCGGCTATCGACGTCAGTCCCGGGCAGAACGTGCACCGCGGCGACCTGATAGGCCGGGTGGGAAACACCGGCAAGTCCACCGGCCCGCACCTGCACTACGAGGTGCGTCTGCGAGGTCAGGCACAGAACCCCGTGAACTATTACTACTATGACCTTACCCCGGAGCAGTACGACGAGATTATCAGCCTCGCCGAAAATGCCGGACATGTGATGGACTGATGGATGGCAACGAGCTGACAAAGAAGTACTACCGCATCAACGACGTGGCCGAGATGCTCGACCTGCCGCTGTCGACGCTGCGATTCTGGGAGAAGGAATTCAGCGAGCTGCGCCCGCGGCGAACGGGCACGCGCACACGCCTCTACACTCCGCGCGACATCGAGCTGCTCGAACTCATCAAGTTCCTCCTTAAGGAACGCGGCCTCAAAATCGATGCCGCCCGCAACTACATACGCCACAACCGCGCCGACCTCGATCGCCGCCACCAGGTGGTCAGGCGCCTGCAGGGCGTCCGCAATCAGCTCCTCGAGCTCCTCGCCACCCTCGACAGCCGCAAGTAGGCTCCCTTGTCTCCGCCGACACAGATCCTGCTACATGTCCTGCATGTCGATGCCTTTGATTTTCACTTCGTAGTCATTGAAAATATTGACGGTGTCGAGCATTATCTTCGTTTTCTCTTTCAGGGTTGCGAGGTTGATGTTCTTTCGGTTTCTTTTTATTTCATAGACTTCGAGTTCCTTTTCGAGCTCGTTGGCAGCCACCATGTCGATTTCGTTCTCGCCCTTGCGGTCCCACCATCGCCCGATGATGGTGTATTTGCCGCTTTCGATTGCTTTCTCCCTGAAATATCTTTCGAGGATGAGCCCCGAGAAAGTCGGGTAATCTCTTTTTATAAGTGTTCGCAGCTGCCCGAAGGCTCCGATTTCCAGAAAGTGGGAATACTTGAAAATGAAACGGAACCAGAACGTGAAGAAGTTGTCGCGAATGGTGTAAATTACGTTTTTGCCAAGGCTTTTGGCGCCTGCGGGAACTTCTTTGGTGACTATTCCATAGTCATCTTCGAGTCGTGTCAGATAGCCCCCGATAGGTTTCTGTATGATGGATTCTATTTCGCTGCGGCGGTTTTTGCCGGCGGCAATTGCCGACAGGATGGAGAAATATGTGTCGTAGTCCTTTCCGAATTCCTCCACGAGGAAGGAGCGGCCTTCATTTATGAATATGGAGTCGGGACTGACGATGCTGTCTATCATTGAATCGAGAGTCAGCGCATTGTCATCGACAAGCAGCTGCACGTACTTTGCCACACCTCCGGTGAAAGCATAGAGGGCGAGCAGACTTTCGGCAGAATATCCGGGATTGTATTCGTCAAGTATCTCCTTGAGAACCGACGGCCGGAACGCCTTGATTGTCATGAATCTGTTCTGTCGGTTGTAGAGCGGCTCCTTGTTGTCGCGGAATATCTTCGTCATCATCGAGTATATGGAACCGCAGGCCAGGAGGTTGATTTTGGATTCGGAATGGTTCAGGTCCCATATGCGCTGCATGTCGCCGAATATAGCCGGATTTACGCGTTCGAAATTCTGAAATTCATCGATGAATAGAGTAAAGCTCTGCTGTCGGGACAATTGCATGAGGTAGTCGAACAGCTCGGCGAAACCTGAGGGCGCGCCGCCCATCCTCACTCCAAGCTTGGTCTCCACTTCCTGCCTGAATTCCTCGCACAGCAGGCTTTCGGCTTTCCTGCCGACAAAGAAATACAGGAACGGCTTGTCCTCGTATGCTTTAAGAACAAGCGACGTCTTTCCGATGCGTCGGCGTCCGGTCAATACCGTGAACTGGGCGCTTTGCCCGGCGTTGTCCCTGATTTTCCTCAGAGTGGCTATTTCTTCTTTACGGTCAAAAAATCTCATACTTCCGATGTTTTATCGCAACCGTGGTTTCCGCAACCGCGGTTGCTATTCGCAAAGATAGAAAGAAAAATTCAGACAACCAAAGGTTTGGACCGGCAAAAGATGTTTTTTGCTACTTTTTCTACTTCTTTTTACTACTCTTCGACGATTTTGCGGAGTGCGTCGACGTCTTCCTTGTGTTCGGAGGGTGTCTCGCCGTCTTCGCGGGAGTCGATGTAGAGGTCGTAGTAGGAAAGTAGTAATGTGGTCAGAGGCAGGGCGATGATGAGGCCGATGAATCCGAGCAGCGTACCCCACACCGAGAGCGACAGCAGGATGAGCGCAGGGTTGAGACCCATGGCCTTGCCCATGATTTTGGGCGTGAGGAAGAGATCCTGTATGCACTGAACCACGATGTAGACCACCATGCAGCTCCACCACAGGGGCCAGAAGTCCACTCCGGTGTCGACGCTCGACACAAGGCACAGCAGCGTGGTGGGCACCAGGGAGATGAGCTGGAGGTAGGGCACCATGTTGAGCAGGCCGATGAAGAGGCCGAGCACTATGGCCATGGGCAGACCTACGATGGAGAATCCGATGCAGAAGAGCACGCCCACGATGAAGGCAACCAGAGCCTGCCCGCGGAAGTAGTGGTTCATCGAGTCCTTGATGTCATTGCCGATGCGGAACACGCGCTGGCGGTACTTGGGGAGCACCATGCGGCGTATGCCTGCCAGCAGCCTCTCGTAGTCGAGCATGATGAACACGAGGTAGAGCAGGGTGATGAACCAGTTGACGACGCCCATTAGGAATCCGAAACCACCGGCGATGAAGGAGCCGACGAAGTCGGTGATTGTGCTGAGGTCCTCGCGCGTCATCTGCTGGGCAATCTGTGCGAAGTCGATGTTCTGCTTCAGGAACTCGTGTACCACCGGCGGGATGAAGGGGATGTCGGTGCCGGCGTCGGCGTAGCGCGCCACGAAGACGGCCACCTGATGCATTTCCGAGACTATGGAGGGCACGATGAAGATGCTGAGGGTGCACAGGATGAGGCAGCCTTCGAACAGAGTCATGAACACGGGAAGCCAGCGGCGGCGCATGCGCAGCAGCCGTTTGTTGTACTGCACGAAGGGTTCGAGCATATAGGCCATCAGCCAGGCCACAAGGAAGGGAAGCAGGACGGACTTGAGTATGTCGATGAGCCAGACGGCCGACAGTACGGCGGCCACGGTGATGAGGATGCGCACGACCCTGTCGAAGGTGAAGGGGCGCGAGGGATGCGTCTGTGCCAGTGGCGGCAGGGCTTCGCGTGCGGGTCCGCCGGAGTTGGTTTTTGAGTCTTTGGTGTTCATTTTGTGACTTTGGTCCCCAAAGTTACGACTTTTTTCCGTAAATTTGTGGCTTGAATGTGCGCGAAAGCCCGAAATAGGGCGTCCGCGCTCCCGACCGAGAATATTCACATTTCATAATCCTCTATATTACAGACACTGATGACAAATCCGGTTGTTGCACTGAACGACAAGGCGTGGGCACGGTGGACGGCGCTGGCGCTGTTGGCACTGGCGATGTTCTGCTCGTACATCTTCATGGATATCCTTTCGCCTATCAAGGATCTTCTCCAGACCGAGAAGGGCTGGGACTCGACGGCTTTCGGCACCATGCAGGGTTCCGAAACCTTTCTGAACGTATTCATTTTCTTCCTGATTTTCGCAGGTATTATCCTCGACAAGATGGGCGTGCGCTTCACGGCCGTGCTCTCCGGAGCGGTGATGCTTGTCGGCGCCACCATCAACTGGTACGCCCTCACCGACGCCTTCGAGGCTTCGCAGCTGTGCGTGTGGTTCAACGAACACCTTAATTATATAC
>JAIDUY010000249.1 GCA_029059965.1 Muribaculaceae bacterium | reverse complement strand
CATCTGCACGACGCTTGACCGCCCCGGCGTTAACAAATATTGGGGAACCGGCTCTAAGGTGATTCTCAGACCTGTTTTAACATCTTTAGCAGTCGGGGCGTGGCGGAATCGCGAATTTTTCGTATCTTTGCGGCTTGAAAGTATATGAGTCTGCGCGCGGTTGCGCGCAAAGTAAGTGTGCTTTTCCGGAAAATAGACAACAATCAATTCGTATAAACCCACGATTACAAACGTTATGAGCAAAGAAAAGAAATTCTTGACCTGCGACGGTAATCAGGCTGCCGCCCACGTGAGCTACATGTTCTCGGAGGTTGCCGCCATCTACCCCATCACCCCGTCGTCGACTATGGCTGAATACGTCGACGAATGGTCTGCAGCAGGACGCAAGAACATCTTCGGCGAGACTGTCCTCGTCCAGGAAATGCAGTCCGAAGGCGGTGCCGCCGGTGCCGTCCACGGTTCCCTCCAGGCCGGTGCGCTGACCACCACCTACACCGCCTCGCAGGGTCTTCTGCTGATGATTCCTAACATGTACAAAATCGCCGGCGAGCTCCTGCCGACCGTTTTCCATGTATCGGCACGTACCATCGCATCGCACGCACTCTCCATCTTCGGCGACCATCAGGACGTGATGTCTGTCCGTCAGACAGGCTTCGCCATGCTTGCCGAAGGTTCCGTTCAGGAGGTAATGGATCTGGCCGGCGTGGCACACCTGTCCACACTCACCAGCAGCATTCCCTTCGTAAACTTCTTCGACGGCTTCCGCACCTCGCACGAGATTCAGAAAATCGAAGCTCTCGAAGCCGAGGACCTCGAACCCCTGCTTGACCGCAAGGCACTGGCCGACTTCCGTGCCCGCGCCCTCTCGCCCCAGAAGCCCGTGGCACGCGGCATGGCCGAGAACGGCGACGTTTTCTTCCAGCACCGCGAGGCCTGCAACAAGCACTACGAGGCCGTTCCTGAAATCGTAGAGAACTACATGGCCGAAATCAGCAAAATCACCGGCCGCGAATACCACCTGTTCAACTACTACGGCGCACCCGATGCCGAGCGCGTCATCATCGCCATGGGTTCCGTTACCCAGGCCATCCAGGAAGCCATCGACAGCCTCGTGGCCAAGGGTGAGAAAGTAGGTATGGTGGCCGTTCACCTCTACCGTCCCTTCTCGGCAAAGCACTTCCTCGCAGCCGTGCCCGCCACCGCCAAGCGCATCGCCGTGCTCGACCGCACCAAGGAGCCCGGCGCAAACGGCGAGCCCCTCTACATCGCCGGCATGTAATCATTCACCGGCCGAGAGACCGCCCCCCGCAGCGTGGGCGGCGGCTC
>JAIDUY010000248.1 GCA_029059965.1 Muribaculaceae bacterium | reverse complement strand
CACTTCGATAGATATTGACGAAGTCGAATCCAAAATCACCGTCAATTCCGACGATGCGGACAATATCGAATGGATCTATTCGACCCACCGCACTGTCAAGTCGTCGCCCTCGTCCACGCAGAGCACTGTTGTAGGCCTCGGCAAGACTTTCGATTTCAGTAACTTCCAGGGTTCGTATGTCCGCGCCAGACTCACCAATAAATTCGGCGAGACTGCGACTCAGCCATTCGGATTCGCTGTGGAGTCAGGCAGCACTAAGGAAGACGGTGACATAATCTCGGAAATCGCAGGACACGGACTGACTGTCTACGCCGACCGTCAGCGTCGCGAAGTCACCGTCGAGTCTACCGAAGCAATCGA
Source organism: Muribaculaceae bacterium (assembly GCA_029059965.1). GTDB lineage: Bacteria > Bacteroidota > Bacteroidia > Bacteroidales > Muribaculaceae > CAG-873. The sequence continues at coordinate 1,397 of JAIDUY010000248.1, read as the reverse complement.
CAGAGTGTCGGTAGTCAATGCCGCCGGAAGCGTGGTCATGTTCATCGAAGCTGACGGAGGAAACCGTGTTACGTTCTCCACAGCCGACCTCTCCGCCGGTGTCTATGTTGTCGTAGCAGCAAACGATTATTCCGCCTATACAGGCAAGTTCATCAACCGATAGTTTATCTTAGACCGACGCGAAGTCCCCGAACGGATAGCATAATCCTGGTTCGGGGACTTTTGCTTTTAGGGCGGAAAATTCATATCTTTGCGGAAAATGACAATGAACAGACGGCATACATCATGATACACTCCATAGTTTTCAGCCCGACCGGCACAAGCGGCAAGGTTGCTGACATTCTCGTCCGCCATCTGGACTCCGATTGTACCGTGCACGACATCACCGTAAGAGCGCAGCGCGACATTGTGATTGAAGGAGCGGACGACATCGCAGTCTTCGCCGTCCCCGTCTATGCCGGACGCATACCCGCACTTGCCGCCGGGCGTCTGCAGGCCGTCAGCGGAAGCGGGCAGAAGGCCGTCGCGATAGTTGTCTATGGCAACCGCGACTATGATGACGCTTTGGCGGAGCTGTGCGACATTGTCGCCGGGCGTGGTTTCAGACTCGTCGCCGCGGGAGCCTTCATCGCGCGGCACTGCATCTTTCCCAAGGTGGCGGCGGGACGTCCCGATGCCTCCGACGAAGAGCGAATCGCCGAATTCGCCTCGCTCATCCGTCAGAACAGCGACAGCGGCAGGATGCTCGACATCGCTTCCGTGAAAGGTAATCGTCCGTACAAGGAGGCGAAGAGCGTGCCACTGCACCCCGAAGTCGACAAAGCCAAGTGCCACGGCTGCGGAGCCTGTGCCGCGCAGTGTCCCGCAGGAGCCATCGACGCCGCAAGCCCTCAGAAGACCGATGCATCCAGGTGCATCACCTGCTGCCGCTGCATCTACATTTGCCCGCATCAGGCCCGCCACTTCGGCGGCATGCTCTACAAGCTCGCAGGCTGGAAGTTCACAAAAGACAACTCCCGCCGCCTCGAACCCGAATGGTTCATATAATTGGTCAAGCCGAAATCACGGTGCATGAGCATTGGATAAAGTGTTTGTGATTTTTCTTGTATCCTATTGCCGATAATGGCGTCAGGAGTCCCCCGGGACTAAGGGAAACTTTTCACATCCTATTGCCGAAGATGGCGTCCGGCAAGGACGCCGACTTACGTTCCCGCCCGCTCCGGCTCAATTCAACATATGCACCGATATTTCGGCTTGACTCTCGTTTTGCCGGATTTTGCGTAGTGCTCCAAACGCAAAGAATCCCGAAAATCATTGATTTTCAGGATTCTTCTGCGAATTGCTTTCGCTTGTTGTGGTCCCACTTGGGCTTGAACCAAGGACTCCCTGATTATGAG
>JAIDUY010000247.1 GCA_029059965.1 Muribaculaceae bacterium | reverse complement strand
GGGAAGAAGGCCAGGAAGAAGGCGTATTCGAGCCACGTCGGCGTCGGGGCGACGCGGCCTTTGTAGACATCGACTATGTAGCTGACGCTCTGGAATGTATAGAACGAGATGCCGACGGGCAGGATAATGTCAAGGGGCTGGAAGTTGCCGCCGACCATGGCGTTGATGTTCCACAGGAAGAAGTTGGCGTACTTGAAGTAGGCCAGTATGCCCAGCGAGCATGCCAGCGACACGCACAGGCCAGCGCGACGCAGCGCTTTCGATGCTCCTGGCCGTGCTATCAGTTTTGAAATCAGCCAGTCGATTAGCGATGTGCCCGCAAGCAGGCATACGAACACGCCCGAGCACTTGTAGTAGAAATAGAAGCTGAACAGCACCACGAAGACCACCATCTGCCACAGCCGCTTCTTCAGCAGCGAGTACAGGGGCAGGAACACGAGGAAGAGCGCCCAGAAGGTGCCGCTTGAAAACAGCAGCGGCTCGCTTGGAATGTAGACGAGCCGGTCGGCGATATTGCTCCAGATGTCGGTCAGTGCTGTCATCGTTCGTTTGGCTGATGCACGAATATGCGGCGCGGACGTCCGTTCTGCTTCGACGGGCGGTCCATGCGGATGGGATGCAGGCAGTGGTCGGGCATCCAGCGCGCAACGCTGTCCATCCACAGCGCCGCCGAGCTGCGTGTGGGGTGTGCGCCATCGCTGCTGCGGTCGAAATGCATGCCGTTGCTGACGAAGAATGTGCCCTGCGGGGTTGACTCGGCGACAAGTTCGTTGATGCCCGTGTCAGGCTTCCAGTTGGGCGGCCCTATCCACACGAAGGGAATAGTGTCGATGTCGGCGATGATTTTCTCGACATAGCCGCGGCGCTTGTTCTTTATGTCGGTCACGAACAGCTCGTTGGCACCGAGGCTCACGAAGATGTAGGTCGGACGGATGCGTTCGATGTAGCCGCGCAGCTTGTCGGAGCGCCCCCATACCTCGGAGGTGGAGCTGTACCAGATTACGTTGTAGAGGGTGTGGCCGTTCTCTTCGGCATAGGCTGCCAGACGCGGGCCGAGGCCCTCGAGCATGGAGTCGCCGATGAAGAGAATGGTCTGAGCGGTGGTGTCGACGGGCACGGGGAAGGCGGGTTCCTCCACGGCCTCGCTCTCGGCGATGAGGCTGTCGGCGGCGAGCTCACTTTCGTGCTGCCGTTCGGCGAAGACGGTTTCGGCTATCTGCGATGACTTGAGCTGATGGCCGGCCACTTCGGGGAGCCCGACGGCCGAGGCCACGGCGAATATCGCGAATGCTGCCGCAAGCAGTGCCCACAGGCTGAAGTGATGCCTTGTCATGGTTTCAGAAAGATACTGTCATGTAGTCGACGCGTCCGGGGCCGACGTGGTACATCTTGAGTCCGTAGCCATTGTTGGCCGCGGGTCCCGACATCGGGTAGCCCGCGAGCGAGAAAACATCGTATGTGCTGTGGCACTCGGGACACTCGGCCACCATGTCGTCGGTGTTGATGAACACGCGCACGTTCTTGCTGCGCTCCACGGGGCAGGCGAGGTCGAATGCCGCAGGCTCGCCCAGGACGGTGCTCACCAGCAGGATGCCTCCGAAGCCGGTGTAGCTGGCCGCCGTATAGGGATAGTTGGCGGGCTGACGCTGCTCGCGTATGAAGTACTTGTAGTCCATGGCTCCGGCCACGCCGTAGATGTTCCACTGCGCCTGCGTGATGAATGGCAGATTGACGGGCGAGGGCGGTATGCGGTCGTCGTCGATGCTGTGGCAGGACGCAGCCGATGCTATGGCGGCTGCCGCGACGATGATTCTGAGGAGAGCGCGGGTCACGGTGGCGTCAGGCGAGTTCGGCGAAGAGTTCGCCGAACTTGTCGGCGGCTTTCTGCAGGGTCGGGCCTACCATGGGACGAATCATGGCGGGGATTTCCACGTCGATGGCGCCCTCGACTTCGGTATGAGTTTCGTCGACAGGCTTATAGCTGATTATGAGCTGCAGCTGCAGGGGCGAGCCCTCGGCCTCGAGGACAGTGCTTTCGTCGTTGCGTTCAACGGCCTTGAGGCGTATCTGCCCCATCTGCGGGGTGTTGATGCAGATGGTGTCGGCGGTGAACTCGACGTCGCCGATAGCGCGGCGGCGTTCCTCGGGCATCTGCTCGAGACGCTCGTTCAGGACGGTGAAGTCGGAAAACTTGGCTGCTATTTCGGATGCGGGACGGCTGATGGTCACCGGCTTGGAACTGTATCGTGCCATTATCGCTGAGGGGTCCAGTTAGCGGGATCCAGGCGCCAGCGGCGCAGGGTCTCCATGTCCGAATCGGTGATGAAGTTGGTGCCGAGGGCGGCGTCGAGCATGGCGTTGTAGTCGCTCAGGGTGTGGAGTTCCACGCCGGCGTCCTCGAAGTTGCTCTCGGCAACGGGGAAGCCGTAGGAGAACAGGGCGACCATGCCGACCACCTCGCAGCCTGCGTTGCGGATGGCTTCGACGGCCTTGAGCGAGCTCTTGCCGGTGGATACGAGGTCTTCGACCACAACTACCTTGGTGCCGGGCTTGAGGTCGCCTTCGATGAGGTTCTCAAGACCGTGGTCCTTGGGGGTGGAGCGGACGTACACATAGGGCAGTCCGAGCTCGTCGGCCACGAGTGCGCCCTGGGCGATGGCTCCGGTGGCTACGCCGGCCACAGCTTCGGCGTCGGGGAACTTCTCAAGTACCAGACGTGTAAGCTCGACTTTGATGAATGTGCGTACCTCGGGATAGGAGAGGGTGCGGCGGTTGTCGGTGTAGATGGGCGAGTTCCATCCCGATACCCATACGAAAGGCATGTCGGGCTGAAGCTTGATTGCGCTGATTTTGAGGAGCTTTTCTGCGAACAGGCGTGCTACGGATTTCATTGTCGGACAAATTGTTGTTTTTATTGGCGCAAAGTTACGAATAATTCGCCACAGACAGCCCCGATGCCGTGCCGCCTTTTGCTAAAAAAATAAAAAAACTCAGCCGAAAAGTGTGCGGAAGGCATCGGCGACACGTCCGACTTCGTGCAGACGTATGCTCAGTCCGGATGTGTCGAAGCCCTTGATGTTGCCCGCCGGGATGAGCATGTCGGTCATGCCCAGTTTCTCGGCCTCCATGATGCGCTGCTCGATGCGTGTAACGGGGCGGATTTCGCCCGACAGTCCCACCTCGCCGGCCATGCAGTAGCCCCGCGGTATGGCCATGTCGACGTTGCTCGAAAGTATGGCCGAGATTACGCCGAGGTCGAGCGCAGGGTCGGCCACGCGCAGGCCGCCGGCGATATTCAGGAACACGTCCTTGGCGCCGAGCTTGAAGCCGACGCGCTTCTCGAGCACGGCAAGGAGCATGTTCATGCGCTTGGCGTCGAAGCCGGTGACGGAGCGCTGAGGCGTGCCGTAGGCCGCGCTGCTCACCAGTGCCTGCACCTCTATGAGGAAGGGGCGCAGTCCTTCGAGCGTAACTCCGATGGCTACGCCGGACAGCTCGGCGTTGTCGAGCGACACGAGCATCTCCGACGGGTTGGACACTTCGCGCAGTCCGCGCTGCACCATCTCGTAGATGCCTAATTCGGAGGTCGAGCCGAAGCGGTTCTTGATGGCGCGCAGCAGGCGGTACATGTACTGGCGGTCGCCCTCGAACTGGAGGACGGCGTCGACGATGTGCTCCAGCACCTTGGGCCCGGCGATGGAACCCTCCTTGTTGATGTGTCCGATGAGGATGACGGGCACGGACGACTCCTTGGCGAAGCGCAGCAGCGCGGCGGCGCACTCGCGCACCTGGCTGACGCTGCCCGCCGACGAGTCAAGGGTGTCGGTGGCTATGGTCTGTATGGAGTCGACGACCAGAATTTCCGGTTCGACTTCCTCGATGTGGCTGAATATGTTCTCCAGCGATGTCTCGCATACTATGAACACGTTGTCGCTGCCGCGGCCGATGCGGTCGGCCCGCAGCTTGAGCTGTGTGGCGCTTTCCTCGCCGCTGACGTAGAGGATGCGGCGGTTGCGAATGGCCAGCAGGTTCTGGAGCACAAGGGTACTCTTGCCTATGCCCGGCTCGCCGCCGATGAGCACCATCGACCCTTTGACCAGACCTCCGCCCAGGACGCGGTTCAGCTCCTCGGAGGGCATGCGGTAGCGGGGTTCGTCGACGGTCTCTATGTCGTTGACGGGGCGAGGTCTGGACTTGACAGCCTTGCGCGTGCCGGTGCCGGCCTTGGGGGTGCTGCTCACTTTCTCCTCGACCATAGTGTTCCATTCGCCGCAGGCGGGGCACCGTCCCGTCCACTTGGGGGAGTCGGCTCCGCAGGCGGTGCAGAACCACATTGTCTTTTCGCGGGTCTTGGCCATTTCAGTTTTTCTTGTTGCGCAGCGATTTCTCGCGCAGTGACAGTACCATAGCCGTGGCTGTGGCCACGTTGAGGCTCTCGGCGCAGGCGCCGGGTGCGGCGGGAATGGTGATGCGGCGGCTGATACGGCTCTCGACCTCGGGGCTGATGCCGCGGCCTTCGTTGCCCATCACGATGACGCCACCTGCAGCGAAATCAGTGTCGTAGATGTCCTCGCCACCGAGGAAGGTGCCGTAGACGGGAGTGCCGTCAGCGAGGCCGTCGAGCCATGCGGGAAGCTCTGTGTAGGCCACCTCGACCTGCGCCAGCGCTCCCATAGTGGCCTGTACGACCTTGGGATTGAAGGCGTCGACGGTGTCGGGCGAGGCCACCACGCGGCGTATGCCCATCCAGTCGCACGTGCGCAGGATGGTGCCGAGATTGCCGGGGTCCTGGATGCGGTCGAGGACGACTACGGCTTCGCGGGCCACGAGTTCGGCTGAGGGAGCCTCCGTGGGTTCTGGAAGGTCGAAAAGGGCGATGACCGGCGGGCGCGTCGTAAGCCTTGTGATGGCGTTCATTGTCGCAGCAGCGGCGGCCACATATTCGCGGGCCCGGACTTCGGGATGCCCTTCGAGCCATGCGGGTTCGGCGATGAGGGTATGCATGGTGAAGGTGCGCGCCAGGTCGAGCACGCACTTGCTGCCTTCGGCCACGAAGAGGCCGCTGCGACGACGCCCTTTGGCGTCGTCGAGCGAGGCTATACGCTTGATGTCGGCTTTGCTGAGCTGTCCGGTCATGACTGTCAGAACTTATAGCCGGCTTCGGCCACAAGTGCCTTGTCCTGCTCTATGGTAGAGCCGATGGTAGTGAGAAGGTCGCCGACAACGCCGCCGTTGATGCCGCAGCGCAGCATCGTCAGCAGGGTCGCGTGCGACAGGCGCGCACGGCCGCCGGCCAGACGCAGCTGTGTGTGCGGATGGGCGAAGCGGAACATGGCCACTGTGTCGATGATTTCGTCTTCCGATATGAGGGGAGTGTCGGCCAGCGGTGTGCCGGGAATGGGGCAGAGTACGTTGATTGGAATCGAGGCCGGTTCGACCTCGCGCAGGGTAATAGCAAGCTCCATTCGCTGGCGGCGTGTCTCGCCCATGCCGATGATGCCGCCGGAGCAGACCTCGAAGCCTATCTCCTTGGCAGCGCGGATGGTGGCGAGTTTGTCGGCCTGCGTGTGCGAGGTGCACAGCGTGGGGAAGTGCGACGGCGCCGTCTCAAGGTTGCAGTGGTAGCGGTGCACGCCGGCGTCCCACAGCGTTTGCAGTTCGTCGCGGTTTAGCAGGCCGAGCGAGGCGCAGGTGCTGATGCCGTAGAGCCGGCGCACGTCCAGCAGCAGATCGGCCATCTCCTTCAGAGCCCGTCCTTTGACAGAGCGTCCCGAAGCCACCAGTGAGAAACGCTTCACGCCCTTGGCAGCGTTATATTTTGCCACATTGTGAGCTTCTTCCCTGTCGACTATGGCATAGGTGTCGCATCCGGTATGGCTGTGCGACGACTGGGCACACCATTTGCAGTTTTCGGGGCAGTTGCCCGAACGGGCGTTGACGATGGAGCAGCTGTCGAATTCACGTGGGGCGAATCGCGCCGTGATTTCGGCGGCGCCGTCGCGCAGCGCCTGACGAGCTTCGGGCGTTGCTATGTCCGCCAGACGGTAGAGCGTGTCGCTGTCGAGGGTGCCTCCGCCGAGGACGGCGTCGAGGGCTTTGGCGACGAGAGCCTTTTCGGACTCCGGCGCCGATATGGTAGATTGGTTCATTATTGCTTTGAGTGGTAATGGATTACTTCTTTGTGTAGAGGTAGCGCTTGATGGAGCGCTTGGGCGTCTTCTCGAATTCCTCGACGTGAATCTCGAGGTCTGAAATCTGCGAGTAGGACGGAATCTCCTTGTTGAGCTGGGCGATGTCCTGACGCATTATGTCGGCAATCTCCTGGTCGCTCATGTTCTGAGCCCGTGCGTTCTCGTAGTCGGGGTGGACGAGGGCCACGAGCTTGTTGTCGCGGTCGATGACGAGGCTTTCCGACACGTAGGGCATGTTGTTGAGCTTCTGCTCGATTTCCTCGGGGTAGATATTCTGTCCCGACGGGCCGAGAATCATGTTCTTGTCGCGGCCGCGGATGTAGACGAAGCCGTCGGCGTCAATCTGGCAGATGTCGCCGGTGTTCATCCAGCCGTCCTTGAATACGGCTTCGGTGGCCTCGTCGTTCTTGTAGTAGCCCTGCATGACGTTGTCGCCGCGCACCCACAGGATGCCCGGAGTCACGGACGGGTCGGGCGACTCCACGCGCAGCTCCATGCGGTCCACGCAGCAGCCGCAGCTGCCGGGACGCTGTACTTCCCACGGCGCGTAGCATATCAGCGGGCCGCACTCGGTCATGCCGTAGCCGACGGTGTAGGGAAACTCTATCTTGCGCAGGAATGTCTCGACGTCCTTGCTCAGGCCTGCGCCGCCGATGATAATCTGGCGCATGTTGCCGCCGAAGACTCCTTCAAGCTTTTCCTTGACCTTGCCGAGCAGCTTGTGGTCGACCACGGGCAGGTGGAGCAGTATCTTCATCAGAGGCTTGTCGAGCATGGGGAAGACGCGGGTCTTGACCATCTTCTCGATTATGAGCGGCACGGCCACCACGAGCTTTGGGCGCACCTCGGCGAAGGCCGACAGGAGCACAGCCGGCGAGGGCGTGCGCGTCAGCAGGTAGATGTGGCATCCCTTGGCGAAGGTGTGGATGAGTTCGACCATCAGACCGAACATATGCGCCAGCGGCAGCATGGACAGCATGGTGTCGCCGGGCTTGAGGAAGTCGAGGCCGTCGATGCAGTACTGCAGGTTGGACCAGAGGTTGGCGTAGCTGAGCATCACGCCCTTCGAGAAGCCAGTCGAGCCCGAGGTGTAGTTGATGAGCGCCGTCTTCGACGGGTCGGGCGACACATACTTCACGTCGTCGGGGGTGAAGCGCTCGGGGAATTCCTCGCCGAAGAGCTTGTTGAGGTTCTTGCGCGCGCGCTCCAGCTTCTTGCTGCGCGAGAACAGCAGCGAATAGTCGCTGATGAGCACCGAGCCCTCCAGTGCCGGCATCGACTCGGGGTTGAGAGCCTCCCATGTCGACGAGTCGGTGAAGAGGACCTTCGCGTCGCAGTGGCACACGAGGTGGTGTATGGTCTCGGGGGTGAAGTCGTGGAGTATGGGCACGGTGACGGTGCCGTAGGTGATGCCCGCCAGCATGGCGATGGCGAGTTCGGCGCTGTTGCGTCCGCAGAATGCGATTTTGTCGCCTTCGCTCAGTCCGAGTTCGCGGAAAGCGATGTGTATTTTTGCGATTTTACGCGCCACATCGCAGTAGCGGTATGTCACGGAACCGAGGTTGGTGAGAGCCGGACGTTCCCAGTTGGTGCGGATGGCCTGCTCGATATATGCGTTTAGAGTGCTTTGCGGTTTCATAGGCGGTAATCGTTGAGACGCGGACGTGCGCAGACGGGAAAACCCGTCGGATTGCAAAGTTAGTGAAAAATCCTTAAAGTGCAATTCATGCCGTCGTTTTTGGCTTCGTAGTCACCGGCAACGACGGCATGGATTTTATTGTACCGGATAGCCTACCGGATTGTTGAGCAGCGGAATGGCGGTGTCGGGCAGCGACAGAGCCTCGCGCAGACCGTCGACATCCATAGTGGCGCGGGTGACGGTGACCAGACCGTTGCCGGCGCAGAACAGGTTGATGTTCTCGCTTGCTATTCCGGCGTCGCAGGCTGCCATGGACATGGCGCGGTCGGAAGCGGGTAGTTTCGACGAGTCAGCCACCAGGAGCACTGCGGAGGGTGCCGTCAGGACAAAGTCCTGCACGAATTCACCCGACCCGGCGAGGAGTGCGCGGCGGTCGCCTGCGGCCACCTGTGTGAGGCTGTTGCCGGCGAAGTCGTAGAGATATACGCCGGTCGAATCGAAGTAATAGGCGTCGATTTCCTGCCGGTTCATGGCCGTGGGGTTGGTGCGGTGGGCGTCGTCGGGGCGGTTGATGCCGCAGCATGCCCAGAGGAGGTTGGACACGGTCTGCATGTCGAGGGTACGTTCGGGATTGTATTCGCGTGTGGAGCGGCGTTCGGCCAGTGCGCGGTTCACGGGCAGTCCGCCGTCGGCGATGGGAGCGGGCAGAACGCGGTTCTGCGAAGTGGCTGTGGATGTAATCATTGTCAGCAGTAGTAATGATAGAACTATATTTTTCATAACGTCGTGAAATATATCAGTGTTCATGTATGGCAGGATGATATGCGGATTGAAAGTTACGGATAATAGACGGAATGACAAAATATCCGTCGTAAGAACAATATGAAATGAATAAGAGCCGGTTCCCCAATATTTGTTAACGCTGGGGCGGTCAAGCGTCGTGCAGATGTGTTCGCGCAGTGAGGGA
>JAIDUY010000246.1 GCA_029059965.1 Muribaculaceae bacterium | reverse complement strand
CCAGCAGGGAGTCGGAGTAGAACTTCCACCATTCCATGTCGGCCACGGTGAGCGAGTCGGTGGAATTGCCGGCTAAGGCGCGGGGCATGTCCAGGCGCGGGGCGGCGCAGTCGCGCACGCCGGAGCACGACCAGAGGAGCGCGACGGCGGCGAGGGCTGCCAGACTATGCAGTAAGTTTTTCATCTTCATTGACTTTGCTTTTACGTTGTTTGAGACGGCGTGTCACCTTGTCAATCATCACGAAGAAGAAGGGCACGAAGACAATGCCGACTGTTATTGCCACGAGCATGCCGAAGAAGACGCCCGTGCCGATGTCGCGGCGTGCGGCCGAGCCGGGGCCGGTGGCGAACACCAGCGGCAGCAGACCCAGCATGAAGGCCAGCGATGTCATCACGATGGGGCGGAAGCGCAGGCGTGCCGCCGTCAGGGCTGCATGGACGGCATCGGCGCCCTTCTCGACTTCCTCCTTGGCAAACTCGACGATGAGGATGGCGTTCTTGGCCACAAGTCCGACGAGCATCACAAGTCCGATCTGGAAGTAGATGTTGTTGTCAAGCCCGCAGAGCCAAATGCCGCCGTAGGCACCCACGCCTGCCACGGGCAGCGACAGGATGACGGCCAAGGGAACAGTCCAGCTCTCGTAGAGCGCGGCCAGGAAGAGGAATACGAACACGAATGCAAGGCCGAGCACCACCATCGTGTTGCCGCTCTGATGCTTCTGCTGATAGGACAGACCGGCCCATTCGACGCCGATGTTGTCGGGCAGGCGGTCGCGCACAATCTGCTCGAGTCGCGCCATGGCCTGGCCGGTGCTGTAGCCCGTCGCGGCCTCGCCCGACACCGTTGCCGAGTTGAACATGTTGAAGCGCTGCACGCTGCCCGGTCCCGATGTATAATAGGTATTGCCGAGCGACGAGATGGGCACCATGGCGCCGTTGGAGCCGCGGACAAAGAACAGGTTGAGGTTCTCGCGCGAGGTGCGGTAAGGCGCCTCGGCCTGGATGTAGACGCGGTAGATGCGGTTGAACATATTGAAGTCGTTCACGTAGACCGAACCCGTGAATGCCTTCATGGTAGAGAATATGTCGCTTACGGGTATGCCCTGTAGCTGTGCCCGGTCGCGGTTGACATCGAAGAACAGCTGTGGAATCTCGCTCTGAAGCGATACGGACAGGCCGGAAAATTCGGGACATTCGGCTGCTGCCACTCTCAGAGTGTCGACGGCACGGCGCAGGTCGGCGTAGGTGGCGTCGCCGCGAGCCTCGAGCACCATCTCGAAGCCGCCCGACGTACCCAGACCGGGCACGATGGCCGGAGTGAAGAAGTTGACCTTAGCTTCGGGATAGGCGGCAAATTCCGCCGCCACGCGGTCGCGCAGTTCGGCGAGGCTGTTGTTGCCGCGCTCGCCTGCGGGCTTGAGGATGACTGTCAGGGTCGAGTGGGCCTGATTTGTGCCGCTTCGGGGGCTTGAGCCGGTGACGTTGAGCACATACTCCACGTCGCGGTCGTTTTGCAGGAACTCGATGGCGCGGTCGGTCACGGCGCGTGTACGTTCTATAGTCGCACCCTCGGGCAGCTCGAGTTCAACGGTGAAGTAACCCTGGTCCTCGGGACTCATGAAGCTCGTCGGCAGCAGAGTGTTGGCCACATAGATGAACACCAGCGCGATGCCAAAGGCCGCGATCATGCGCTTCGGGCAGTTCAGCGCTGCGCGGATCATGCGGCTGTAGAAGCGGTTGCCCTTGGTCAGGGAGTAGTTTATCAGGCGGAACACGCGCGGTTTGCGCTTCCTCGAAGCCGGGCGCAGCAGCTTGGCGCACATCACCGGCGACAGGGTCAGAGCCACCACCGTCGAGATGATTACCGACACGGCGATGGTGATGGTGAACTGGCGGTAGAGCTGTCCGGTGATGCCCGGCAGGAAGCTCACTGGCACGAACACGGCGCAGAGTACCAGCGACATGGCTATCAGCGCGCTGCCGAGGCCGTCCATGGCGCGGCGTGTGGCCTCGGGGGCGGGCACGCGGTCGCGTTCCATGATGCGGTCGACGTTCTCCACCACGACGATGGCGTCGTCCACAACGATACCGATGGCCAGGATAAGACCCAAAAGCGTGAGCATGTTGAGCGAGAAGCCGAAGATGAGCATCACGCCGAAAGTACCGATGAGCGAGATGGGAACGGCGATGATAGGGATGAGGGTGGCGCGCCAGTTCTGCAGCGACAGGAAGACCACCAGAATCACCAGCAGCAGCGCCTCGAAGAAGGTGCGGTAGACGTGGTGGATGGATTCCGATATGTAGGTCGTCATGTCGAAGGGAATCTCATAGCTCATGCCCTCGGGGAAGTCGCGGCTGATTTCCTGCATGGTAGCCTTGACCTTGTCGGCCACCTCCATGGCGTTGGAGCCGGGGAGCATACCGATTTCGAGCACGGCGGCGTTGCCGCCGTTGATGCCGCTCTCGGTCGAGTAGCTCGAAGCCTCGAGCGAAATGCGGGCCACGTCCCTCAGTCGGATTACCGAGCCTCCGTGTGATGCGCGGACGACGATGTCCTCGAACTCCGACACCGACGACAGACGGCCGCGCGCGATGATGGGCACGGTGATGTCGATACCCTCGGCCGGAGCCTGGCCGAGCACGCCTGCGGCGCTTTCGCGGTTCTGATCCTTGAGCGCCTTCTGGATGTCGCCCACCGTCAGGCCGAGGTCGGCAAGCTTGTCGGGCTGCACGAAAATCTGCATGGCGTAGTAGCGGCTGCCCACCTGGCGCACCGAGCCCACACCGGGCACGCGGCGCAGCAGGTCGAGCACATTGAGGGTGGCGTAGTTCGACAGATAGACCTCGTCGAATTTGGGGTCGTTACTCAGGATTGTTATGGTCATGAGCTTGTTGGCGGTCTCCTTCTCGACGCTGATGCCGTTCTGGACCACCTCGGCCGGAAGGCGCGATTCGGCCTTCTTGACACGGTTCTGCACGTCGACGGCGGCCAGCTCGGGGTCGACGTCGATGTCGAAGGTGACCAGGGCGCTGAAGCCGCCGGAGTTGGAGCTGGTGCTGCTCATGTATATCATGCCGGGGGTGCCGTTGAGCTCCTGCTCGATGGGCGTGGCCACGGCCTGCGTCACCGTCATGGCGTCGGCGCCGGGATAGGAGGCGCTGACCTTCACGACCGGCGGCACGATGCGCGGGTACTGGTCGACAGGCAGCATGGCCAGCCCGATGCCGCCCACGATGCCCCCCACAATCGAGATTACAATCGAGAATACCGGGTGGG
>JAIDUY010000245.1 GCA_029059965.1 Muribaculaceae bacterium | reverse complement strand
CGTCGACACGCTGTCGAGGAAGTGACGGTCGTGGCTCACCACCAGCACCGTGTTCTCGAACTTGCTCAGATAGTCCTCCAGCCATGCCACAGTGTCGAGGTCAAGGTCGTTGGTAGGCTCGTCGAGCAGCAGGTTGTCGGGATTGCCGAAAAGAGCCTTGGCGAGGAGCACGCGCACCTTCTCGTTGGCGCTGACGTCGCGCATCAGCATGCCGTGGCGGTCTTCCTTGATGCCCAGGCCGCTCAGCAGGGCGGCGGCGTCGCTCTCGGCGTTCCAGCCCTCGAGCTCGGCGAATTTCTCCTCCAGCTCGGAGGCGCGTATGCCGTCGGCCTCGTCGAAGTCGGGCTTGGCGTAGAGGGCGTCCTTCTCCTTCATGATGTCCCACAGCACGGTGTGGCCCTGCAGCACGGTGTCGAGCACAGTGCAGTCGTCGAACTTGAAGTGGTCCTGCTCCAGCACGCTCATGCGCTCGCCGGGACCCTGGGTCACGCTGCCCGTCGTCGGGGTCAGCTGGCCGCTGAGCATGCGCATCAGCGTCGATTTGCCGGCGCCGTTGGCTCCGATGATGCCGTAGCAGTTGCCGGGGGTGAACTTGAGGTTTACATCCGAAAAAAGCGGTTTCTTGCCGAACTGGATGCCTAAATTGCTTACTGTTATCATTAATCTTTATACCTTGGAAATCAATTGAAGAGGTGTTCCGACAGCGCCTGCAGGGCCTTGAGCTTGTCGCAGCCGCGCACCAGAACCGATATATTGTAGTCGCTGCCGCCGTAGCTCACCATGCGCACGGGGATGTCAGCAAGTGCCGACATCACGGCGGTCTCGAAGCCGCGGTTGTGCCACTCAAGGTCGCCCACGACGCAGATAATCACCATGTCGCGGTCTACGGTGACGGTGCCGAACTCCTTGAGGTCGTCCACTATCGCCGCCAGACGCGAGTCGTTGTCGACGGTCACACTCACACCCACCTCCGAGGTGGCCATCATGTCGATGCTGGTGCGGTGGTTCTCGAAGGTCTCGAAAATCTTGTGCAGAAAGCCGTAGGCCAGCAGCATGCGGCCGCTCTTGATTTTGATGGCCGTGATGTTGTCCTTGGCGGCCACGGCCTTGATGCGGCCCGAGGCGGGAGCGTTGTAGATGAGGGTGCCGGCGGCCTCGGGCTGCAGCGTGTTGAGCAGCCGCACAGGGATGTTGTTCAGCTTGGCCGGGAGCACGCACGCCGGATGAAGAATCTTGGCGCCGAAGTAGGCCAGCTCGGCGGCCTCCTCGAAGTGCAGCTCGCCCACGGGGCTGGTGTTCTCCACATATCGCGGGTCGTTGTTGTGCATGCCGTCGATGTCGGTCCATATCTGGATTTCGCCGGCATCGGTGGCCGCGCCTATCAGCGAGGCCGTGTAGTCGCTGCCGCCGCGCTTGAGGTTGTCGATGCCGCCGTGGCTGTTGCGGCATATATATCCCTGCGTCAGGTAGATGTCGGCATCGGGATGCATCTGCAGCAGGCGCTGCAGGCGGCTGGTGATGTGGGTCATGTCGGGCTCGCCGCTGTCGAGGGTACGCATATAGTCGAGGGCGGGGAGCATGACGGCGCGCACGCCCTGACTCTCGAGGTAGACCTGCATCAGAGCCGTCGACATCAGCTCGCCCTGCGCCAGAATCTCCTTCTCGCCGGCCTCGGTGAAAGGCACGCCGAAAAGCGAGCGCACATGCCCGAACGACAGCGCAAGGCGGCGGCGCGCCTCGGCGCGAGCCTCGTCAGTGTCATAAAGCTCCTCGACAACTCCCGAGTATTTGGTCTCCAGCGCATTGAGCGTCTCCTGAGCGCCGGGGACATTACCCTTGTAGAGATATTCAGAAATCTCTACAAGCGAGTTGGTCGTGCCCGACATCGCCGACAGAACAACGATGTTGCGGTCGCCGTCGCGGCGAACAAGTCCGGCAACATGCTTCATTCGCGCGGCACTGCCTACCGACGTGCCGCCAAACTTCAGTACTTTCATTTATAGTAGGTTTGTATCAGCTGATAAACGCCTGCAAAATTACTCATTTTTTCCGACATATCCACCATCCCCCCGCTAAGCATTACGCCACATCCGACAAAGCCCCATGCAAAAGGCATCCGCCACGCCGCCGACCGCGTCCGCCACGTGGCCTCCGGCAGGAGGCCGACCACGCCCCGCCAACGGGGCGTCCGGCAGGACGCCGACAACGTCCGCCAACGGGGCGTCCGGCAGGACGCCGACTTACTCGTAGCCCGGCACACCGTAGCGCAGCGGAGGTGTGCCGGGA
>JAIDUY010000244.1 GCA_029059965.1 Muribaculaceae bacterium | reverse complement strand
CCGTCAACGACCGCATTGGCGGCCAGCACCGACAGCTCGAGTACTATCGCGGCCAGCTTCCCGCGCTTGCCCGCACGGTGCTTGTGCGCGCCGGTGCCCGCCTCGGCGACAATCCCGCGACTCTGCTCGGCGAGATACTTGCCCGCAACATCGACAGCCGTCGCCGACGCCTCGACAGCGCAGCCGAGCTCCTTGAGGCACTGTCGCCCGAAGCCACGCTGCGCCGCGGCTACTCGATAACGCGCGTCGGAGGCAAGGCCGTGACCGATAGCGGCATGCTCGCCGCAGGCGATGAAATAGAAACCACCTTTGCCGCAGGGCCGGCGATTAAAAGTACAGTCAAATGAATATGGAAAAGGTCGAAAATACCGAAAATACCGAAGGGCTGACCTACGCCTCCGCCCTCGCCGAACTCGAGAACATACTTGCGCAGCTGCGTTCCGACAGCTGCGACGTCGATACCCTGGCCGCACGCACGGCCCGCGCCGCAACACTGCTCGAATTCTGCCGCAAGCGCCTTACAGCCACCGAGACGGAACTCTCCTCCATCCTCGCCACCCTCGAACAGTCCGCCGAGTAAAAACAAGTTTGGGGGTTTCGTGTTTTTTTGGTAATTTTGCGGCATAAATATACCGACGATGATAGAAAAAATCAACACCCTGCGTCAGGAACTGGAAAACCTCAGCGCCGCCAATGCCGCCGAGGTTGAGGCTCTGCGTATCAAATATCTGAGCAAGAAGGGCTCCATCAGCGCCCTCATGAACGATTTTCGCACCGTGCCCGCCGAACAGAAGCGCGAGCTCGGCCAGAAGCTCAATGAGCTCAAGGAGTTTGCCACCGAGCGTATAGCAGCCCTCCGTGCCGAGGCCGAAAACGCTTCCGCCGACGGCGACCGTCTCGACCTCAGCCGCGACGCCGCTCCCGTGCGTCTGGGCAGCCGCCATCCGCTGTCGCTTGTCCGCGAGCAGATTATCGACATTTTCCGCCGCTTGGGCTTCACCATTGCCGAAGGCCCCGAAATCGAGGACGACTGGCATGTGTTCGAGAGCCTGAACTTCGCCGCTGACCACCCCGCGCGCGACATGCAGGACACTTTCTTCATCGCCCGTAATCCCGAAGTGCTTCTGCGCACCCACACCTCGAGCGTGCAGACCCGCACCATGACCACCGTCAAGCCGCCCATCCGCATCATCTGCCCTGGCCGTGTGTACCGCAACGAGGCCATCTCGGCGCGCGCCCACTGCTTCTTCCATCAGCTCGAGGCGCTCTATGTCGACAAGCACGTCACCTTCGCCGACCTTCGCCAGACGCTGCTGTACTTCGCCCGCGAGATGTTCGGCCCCGACACTCAGATTCGTCTGCGTCCCAGCTATTTCCCCTTCACCGAGCCTTCGGCCGAGATGGACATCAGCTGCGGCCTCTGCGGCGGCAAGGGCTGTTCATTCTGCAAGGGTACCGGCTGGGTGGAAATTCTCGGCTGCGGTATGGTCGACCCCAATGTGCTGGATGCCTGCGGCATAGACTCCAAGGAGTACACGGGCTTCGCCCTCGGCATGGGCATCGAGCGAATCACCAATCTCAAGTATCTGGTGAACGACCTGCGTCTCTTCTCCGAGAACGACGTCCGCTTCCTCGGCGAATTCACTTCGGCTCGCTGATACCCCTCCATACATCCTGACAGATGACACAGGACGAGCGCTACCGCGAAGTTCTGGAGCGCTTCAGGCGCGAGATGCCTCAGGCGCAGACGGAGCTGCACTACGGCAACCCCTTCCAGCTGCTTGTGGCTGTAATCCTGTCGGCGCAGTGCACCGACAAGCGCATCAACATGGTCACTCCGGCGCTGTTCGAGGCATATCCCGACGCGCCCTCCATGGCTGCCGCTACGCACGACGGTATATTCGCCTATATCAAAAGCGTGTCCTATCCCAACAACAAGGCCAAGTCGCTCCTGGGCATGGCGCGCAAGCTCGCCGACGAGTTCGGCGGCCGAGTGCCCGACGACATCGACGCCCTGCTGAGCCTGCCCGGAGTGGGACGCAAGACCGCCAACGTGATTCTGTCGGTGGTCTACGACCGCCCGGCAATGGCTGTCGATACCCACGTGTTCCGCGTTGCCGAGCGCATCGGTCTGACCACCCGCAGCCGCGGCCCGCTCGAGACCGAGAAAAAGCTTACCTCGAAAATTCCCGAAGCCGACATCGCCCGCGCCCACCACTGGCTCATCCTCCACGGACGCTATGTGTGCAAGGCGCGTTCGCCTCAGTGCGGGGACTGCTTCCTCGCCGATGTGTGCCGCGAGCGTCAGCGTGAACTTGTCAAAATAAAGAAGGTACTCAGCGATGGATCTGATTCCGGTAAGTGAGGACAATCTCTTCATTTTCATCATAGAGATGCTCGGCACGGTGGCCTTTGCCATCTCCGGCATCCGTCTGGCCGCGGCCAAGAGTTTCGACTGGTTCGGCGCCTATGTCGTCGGCCTCGTCACTGCCATAGGCGGCGGTACGGTGCGCGACGTGCTGCTCGACGTCCCCGTGTTCTGGATGCAGACATCGTCCTTTCTGACAGTTACTTTCCTGTCGCTTGTGACGGTAATCATCTTCCGCAAGGCGCTGGTCAAGGGCATGCGTACGGTTTTCCTGTTCGACGCCATCGGCCTGGCGCTGTTCGTGGTCGTCGGCATCGAGAAAACCCTTGTCGCCGGCTATCCCATGTGGGTGGCTGTGGTGATGGGCATCATCACCGGCTCCTTCGGCGGCATTACGCGCGACATCCTCATCAACGTCGAGCCACTGTTCTTCCGCAAGGATATCTATGCCACTGCCTGCCTTGCCGGCGGAGTGGTCTACTGGCTCGTGATGCTCATTCCGGGTATCAATCAGATAATACCCCAGGGCGCCTGTGCGGCGGCCGTGGTCGGTCTGCGCATCGCGGCGGCGCACTGGAACTGGAGCCTGCCCATACTGCAGATAAATCCCGAGGACCTGCCCGAAGAATGATGCACGCACGCCGCCTTCTGCAGTTCGGGCGCTACTGTGTGGTCGGGGTGCTCAACACGCTTGTGACCTTCGGCGTGATATACATATGCAAGTCGCTGTTAGGGTGGAATCTCTACGTCTGCAACGTGCTGGGCTACGTCGCCGGCCTTGTCAACTCCTTTCTGCTCAACAAGTCGTGGACCTTCCGCAGCCACGGACGCATGTACCGCGAGGCCGTGCGCTTCCTTGCCGGCTTCGGCCTGTGCTACCTGCTGCAGCTGTGGGTGGTGTGGATGCTGACCTCGTCGCCGTTCGGAGCCTTCGACTATCGCGTCTGCGGCATCGTTCTGAGCGGCTACGGCATCGCCACCATCATCGGCAATGTTGTCTACACCCTCTCGAACTACGTCTTCAACAAACTCGTCACTTTCCGCTGATTAAACCTAATTTGTCCAAAATATAATTTAGCTTAAAAAATTTGTCAGGTGGGGGCAAAGGCTTATCTTTGCGTTCAGTAAACAATCCGACACTATCCCATACATAACTATGGCAACAAAACCGTTTCACTATCAGGAGATGTTCCCCCTCGGCCCCGACACGACCGAGTACTATCATCTTACTTCCGACTATGTCCACACCGAAAACTGGGGCGGCCACGAATTTCTGGTCGTAGACCCTCAGGCTCTGACAGTACTCGCCCGTCAGGCGACGCACGACAATGCGTTCATGCTGCGCCGCGAGCACAACGAGATGGTGGCCAAGATACTGCATGACCCTGAAGCCAGCGCCAACGACAAGTTCGTGGCCCTGACGATGCTTCGCAATGCCGAAGTCGCCGCCAAGGGCGCGCTTCCCTTCTGCCAGGATACCGGCACGGCCATCTGCCACGCCGAGAAAGGCCAGCGCGTGTTCACGGGCTGCAACGACGAGGAGCGCATCTCGGAAGGTGTCTATCTGACATATACCACCGACAATCTGCGTTACAGCCAGAATGCACCCCTGACCATGTACGAGGAGGTCAACACCGGCTGCAACCTGCCCGCACAGATTGACATCCACGCCACCGAAGGCGACGAATACCACTTCCTCTTCGTGGCCAAGGGCGGCGGCAGCGCCAACAAGACCTATCTCTATCAGGAGACCAAGGCTACCATCAACCCCAAGACCCTGCTCCCCTTCCTCATCGACAAGATGCGTACCCTCGGCACCGCAGCCTGTCCTCCCTACCACATTGCATTCGTAATCGGCGGTACATCGGCCGAGAAGAACCTCGAGGTGGTCAAGAAGGCATCGGTGAAGTAGCTCGACAGCCTGCCTACCAAGGGCAACGAGTACGGCCACGCATTC
>JAIDUY010000243.1 GCA_029059965.1 Muribaculaceae bacterium | reverse complement strand
AGGACATCATTCACCAGCGAGCTTACAATCTTGCCGAATGCACCGCCAACGATAACACCGACAGCCATGTCGATGACATTGCCTTTCATGGCAAACTCTTTGAAATCGGACAGAAATTTGTTCATAACAGTTTGTCTTAGTTACAAGGCTCAGCCTTGTGCCGCAAATTTAACAATTCTTTTTAATAACTGCAAACATTATTACGCCCACAGCCGCCCCTATGTTCACTCACGCTTGCCCGTATGGCTCATTTTGACTAACTTTGTGCCGACCATGAAGACCTGTCTGACAATCATTATGCTCCTCGTGGCATCGCTCTCCTGCGCCGCCGGACGCATCGACGAGCTCGACGCCGCCCTGCGCAACGACTACTCCGGAGCGCGCCGGCTGCGCATCGACTCGCTCGCCCGCGCCGACGGCAGCGGCACCTTCGAGCGCCACATGCACCTCAGCCGACTCTACTCCGACTTCGACATCGACTCCGCCGTCACCTATGCCGAGCGCGCCCTTGAGTCCGCCACCTGCCGTCGCGACAGCATCGCCGCCATACTGCGCCGCGCCGAAGTCTACAACTCCTCGCTGATGATGTATAAGGAAGCATCCGACATTTTCGACAGCGTCCGCCCCGACAGCGCCGACACCACCCTCGCCCTTGCCCGCTACACCCTCGGCGTCCAGCTGTTCCGCAACCTTGAAGCCATGTGCCCCGACAGCGCGATGACAGCGCACTACGCCGCCATCAAGCGCGCCTACCGCGACTCCGTGCTGCGCATCACTCCCGACGCCCCGCTCATACGCGCCAACGCACTCCTCGACAGCGGCAATCCCGGAGGAGCCCTCGACATACTCCTCCCCATGGCCGGAAACGAAAGCTTCTCGCCCGACAACGGAGCCGTCTACCACGTCATTGCCGGAGCGTACGCCGCCCAGGGCGACACGGTGCGCCAGATTGAATACCTCGCCATGGCCGCGCAGGCCGACATCGCCAACGGCGTGCGCGAGTACCTGGCTCTGCCGGAACTCGCACTGCTGCTCTACCGCCGCGGCGACATCGGACGCGCCTACCGCTACATGCAGCGCGCCACATCCGACGCCACAGCATGCGGAGCCCGTGTGCGCCTGCTCGGCATGAGCTCCACCATGTCGGTCATCTCCGCCGCCTACGCCGACCTGCAGCAGCGCAACCGCATCAACCTCATCGCCTGCATCTCCGCCCTGGCACTGCTCCTCGTCATGCTCATCGTCAGCCTCGCCTACGCCGGACGCCGCAACAAGCTCCTTGCAGCCGCCCGCCTTCGGCAGGAAGAAGCCAACAGCGCGCTCCGCAACGCCAGCCGCGTCAAAGAGAAGTACGTCAGCCGCTTCATGACACTCAGCCTCGACTACCTCGACAAAATGGAGCACTACCGCGCCGAACTATTCAAGACCGCCGCACGGCGCAACTTCGACGCACTCTACAAAGCCATCAGCTCCACAAGCTACATCGACCGCGAAACCGAATCCTTCTACGCAAACTTCGACGAAGCCTTCCTCGAACTCTACCCCGGCTTCGTCGACAGCTTCAACAGCCTCCTGCGACCCGAAGAACGCATAACCCTACCCAAAGAACAGCGCCTCAACACCGAGCTGCGCATCTTCGCCCTCATGAAACTCGGCATCACCGAAAGCGCCGACATCGCCCGCTTCCTCCACTGCTCGCAGTCAACCGTCTACAACTACCGCACACGCTACCGCAACAAAGCCATCGACCGCGACCACTTCGTCCGCACCATCTTCACCCGCTGACCGCCACGGCTTATAATTATTATATATATTAGTGCAAAACCTTTTTATGTTCAGCTATCAAAAACCTCGGAATTCGGCGGTGGTTGAGGAAAAATATTTGGTGGGGTGAGGAATTTTTTGTACCTTTGCAGCCGGAAAGCGCGCGTGCGCATTCCAACAACATCAAATTCAATCATTTATCCACCCAAAACGATGCAGTACGAAACCGTTTTCATTTTAACTCCCGTTTTGTCTGACGCTCAGATGAAGGAAGCGGTAGAAAAGTTCGCAAAGGTGCTGACCGACAATGGCGCAACCATCGTGAACACCGAGGAGTGGGGCCTGCGCAAGCTCGCTTATCCCATCCAGAAGAAGTCCACGGGCTTCTACAGCCTGATCGAGTTCGAGGCTGATCCCACCCTTATCCGCAAGCTCGAAACCACTTTCCG
>JAIDUY010000242.1 GCA_029059965.1 Muribaculaceae bacterium | reverse complement strand
CGCCCGGAAATTCGGTGTGTATGCGGCTCTCTATCTGCTCCCAGTCCACCCAACGGTCACGGAAATAGTCGTAATGTATGGCATTGTTGGCTGCCTGTTCGAGCTTGTCGACATCGGCGGGGCGCGTCGAGCGGTAGAGGCGCTTCAGCTCGGCGAGCTTGGGATAGTCGTCGGGCACTTTCAGATAGACGCCTCGCACAATGGGGCGCTCCAGCACGAACTCGGAGCTGTGGCTGTCGAAGTAGGCGCGCAGGCTGTCGACGGTGAACTCCGTATTGTCGGCACGCCTAACCATCTCGCGCCGGTAGGCGTTCATAATCAGCTCCTCGCGGTACTCGGCCACGAGGCGGTCGATTTCCGCCATGTCGACGTCGGCGGCTGCGACATTGGACACGAGCTTGCGGTCGACCCAGTTGCGGATATAGGCGCGGGCGTAGGCGGCGCTGTCCTCGGCGCTGAGGGCGGCGGGGATGTTGGAGCGCAACTCGCCGCGCGTCAGCGTTTCACCGTCCACTACAGCCACGGCATCGGGCTCGGGCTGAACCGAAGCGCCGCCGGTGCAGCCTCCCGCAAGGAGGGCTGCGCCGACGGCGGCATACAGTATGGTGGTCTTGTTCATGACGTCACTGACGACGGGCCTTGAGGGCCTCGAACACATCCTGATTGATGTGCACCGGATATTTGCGGTGGAGTTCCTCCACCCAGAGGCGGTCGAGCTCGGCCTGATAGTCGGTCACGGCTGCGCCGCGCACGTCGGCAGCAGTCTCGGGTGCATCGATGATGCGGCCCTTGTAGGCTGCATATGCCGCCCAGGTGCTGCGGGCGTCGGCTGCGGGTTTGTCACCGCCGAAAGCGAGGTAATCGGTGATGGGATTCTCGCCGCGTGCGGCGATTACGCGCTCGACCTTGACTTCGCGTCCGAAGTGCTGACGCATCTCGGTCACGAATGCCACGGGGTTGTCGGTGCTGAGCGAGTCGGCATAGGCCAGGGCTGCGTTGAGTACGGAGTCGGACGAGGCGAAGATGATGAAGCTCTTGAACTTGGGCTCCGACCATGCGTAGCGGTCGCGGTTGTTGCGGAAGAATTCCTCCAGACCGGCGCTGTCCTTGGCGGCACGCTCCCATACCTTGCTGTTGGAGATGTCGTAGAGGAGGATGCCGTCGCGGTATTCATTGAGGAGGTTGCGGTACTCGGTGTTGGTTTCGGCCAGGTTGTTGCGGTAGTGGTCGAGCACGGAGTTCTTGAGCACGCCATAGGCGGCGCCGCCAATCATGTCGACAGCATTGTCGATGTCAATCGACAGGGTGAAAGGCACATAGGGCATGACGTCGCGCAGCAGTACGGGCTCGCCGCCGTCGAATGTGGCCATCACGAGATCGGAGGCGCAGAGCTTGACGATGGCGGTGGAGTCGTAGCTCCCGCATTTTTCAATCATCTTGCGCACCTTCTTGAGGCTTTTGGGATTCACCGCAGCGTGGGTCTCGCTCATGATGCGGTCGGTCACTGCCTGCTCGGGCATGTTGGCGCGGTCGTCATTGCCCATGGAGCGGAGGATTTCGGAGCGGAGCTCATCGAGAGGGGGGAGCTGGCGGCTGTCGACGCGGTGGATGATATGGTATCCGAAGTTGGTTTTGAAGGGGGCGGAGATGGCTCCGTCGGGAATGGCGTAGGCGGCGCTGTCGAATTCGGCGACCATTGCGCCGCTGCCGAACCAGGGCAGTGCACCGCCGTTGCGGGCTGTGCCGGGATCCTGCGAGAAGCGGCGGGCGAGGTCCTGGAAGTCGGCGCCGGCCACGGCCACGGCATGGAGCGAGTCGATGCGCACGCGGGCCTGCTCGGCTTCCTCGGGTGTCTTGCCGCGGGTGAGCAGCAGGATGTGCTCGGCGAGGATTTCACCGCGATTGGGCTCAGTGCTCTCGACGCGCACAAGGTGGTAGCCCACGCCGGAGTTCACGACGTCGGAAATCTGTCCGACGGGAGTGCTGTACGAAGCCATCTCGAACGAATAGGGGAAACGGCCGGGAACGACGAAGCCCATCAGGCCGCCGTTGCCGCTGGAGCCGCGGTCGATACTGTATTGACGTGCGGCGTCCTCGAAAGTGATGTTGCCGGCGAGGATTTCGCGGCGTATGCTGTCGAGGCGGACATCGTTGCCCTCTTCGAGCGACATCATGATGTGGCTCACCTTGACGTCGGTGCGGCGGCGGTCGTAAGCCTCCTGAATGAGGCGTTCCTCGACGGATGCATCGCGCATGTAGGGCTTGGCGAGGTCGCGCTTGAAGCCGTCATATTCGGAACGGAAGGTGGCGGCAGTGTCGAGCCCGGCGTGCTCGGCGTCGGCCACTTTGAGCTTATAGTTCACGAACATACCCAGATACTGGTCGAGTGTCTGGGGCTGCATCTGCTGCGTGTTGTTCTTGTTGTAGAGATATTCAAATTCGCTCACCCTGATGTCGTGACCGTCGACGGTCATCAGAACGGGGTCGGCATCGGCGGCCGCCATCGGGCCGCAGGCTGCGGCAAGTGCAAAAGCGGCAGTAAGCAAGTGTTTTTTCATCGAAGTATCGAAGTAATGTAATTCAACTCCTTTTATAACGGCTCCTCCCGCCATATATTGTGCATCCCCGGATATTAATAAATGTGAAATCCCGGATGCCGCGAACGGGAATCCGGGATTCAATTCGGTAATGACCGGTATCAGCGGCTGCCGGAGCTGTAGTTGGGGGCTTCGCTGGTGATGGCCACGTCGTGGGGATGGCTTTCGGCGACACCTGCGTTGGTGATGCGCACGAAGGAGGCGCGGTGCAGGTCGGCGACGGTGCGGGCGCCGCAGTAGCCCATGCCGGCACGGAGGCCGCCGAGCATCTGATATACAACCTCATAGAGGCTACCCTTGTAGGGCACGCGGGCTGCAATGCCTTCGGGGACGAGCTTCTTGACGTCGGTCTCGTTGCCCTGGAAGTAGCGGTCCTTGGAACCTTTCTCCATGGCTTCGAGGGAGCCCATGCCGCGGTAGGTCTTGTACTTGCGTCCGTTGAAGATGATTGTGTCGCCGGGGCTTTCCTCGACACCGGCGAGCATGCCGCCGAGCATTACGGAATGGGCACCTGCGGCGAGAGCCTTGACGATGTCGCCGCTGTAGCGGATGCCGCCGTCGGCGATGAGAGGTATGCCGTAGCCGTCGAGGGCCTTGGCCACGTCGTAGACGGCGCTGAGCTGGGGCACGCCCACGCCGGCGATGATGCGTGTGGTGCAGATGGAGCCGGGGCCTATGCCGACCTTGACGCCGTCGGCACCGGCGTCGGCGAGGAAACGTGCGGCGTCGCCCGTGGCGATGTTGCCCACCACGACGTCGATTCCGGGGAAGTTGCGCTTGACGTCCTTGAGGACACCTACGACACCGGCGCTATGTCCGTGGGCGGTGTCGATGACAATGGCGTCTACACCTGCTTCGACGAGCGCTTCGGCGCGTTGCAGCGAGTCGGGGGTGACGCCAATGCCGGCGGCCACACGCAGACGGCCGAGGCTGTCCTTGCAGGCGTTGGGCTTGTCCTTGGCCTTGGTTATGTCCTTGTAGGTCACGAGTCCGATGAGCTTGCCGTCGGCATCGACCACGGGCAGCTTCTCGATTTTGTGCTGCTGGAGGATTTCGGCGGCTTCCTCAAGATTGGTGGTGGTTGAGGTGGTGACGAGGTTTTCGGATGTCATGACTTCGTCGATGCTCTTTGCGAGGTCACGGACGAAACGGAGGTCGCGGTTGGTGACGATGCCCACGAGCATGCCGGCTTCATCGACCACGGGTATACCTCCGATGTGGAATTCCTGCATCATCCGCAGGGCATCGGCCACGGTGCTGCCGCGGCGTATCACCACGGGGTCGTATATCATGCCGTTTTCCGCACGCTTGACGGCGTGCACCTGACGTGCCTGCTCGGCGATGGGCATATTCTTGTGGATTACGCCGAGACCGCCTTCACGGGCGATGGCGATGGCAAGACTGCTCTCGGTCACCGTGTCCATGGCGGCCGAAACGAGAGGCACATTAAGGGTTATGTTACGGGAAAAACGGCCTGTAAGCTCTACTTCGCGCGGGAGCACGTTGGAATAGGCGGGAATCAGAAGGACGTCATCGAAAGTCAGACCATCCATTTTGACTCTATCAGCAATAAACGACATAAGCGGTAATGATGAGGTTTAATTGCACGCAAAGTTAAGCATTTTTTCGCAAACAGACGCCCGCCGGGACGAAAATATTGTCGGCGGGCGTCTGTTTTTGTCTGTATTTTTCTACATGACCCGGGGCCGGGGTCTGCGGAGCCGGATAGCCTCAGTCGAGCCTCAGGTCGGAAAGCATGGACTGCAGCCGCTTTCGGGCCACGAAAATACGGCTCTTCACCGTGCCGAGGGGAAGCTCGAAGCGGTCGGCGATTTCCTGATATTTGTAACCTTGCAGATACATGGCGAAGGGCACGCGGTACTCCTCGCCTATCCGCGACATGGCTGCCGTTATCTCGTGCGCCGTCATGGTGCCTTCGGGGCTTTCGAGTCCGGATTCCTGCGACAGATTCAGGTGATAAAGGTCGTCGGTGCGGTCGACCACGACAGCCGCCCGAACCTGGGCGCGGTAGTTATTGATGAACAGATTGCGCATTATGGTGAAAACCCAGCCCTTGAAGTTGGTGTTCTCGACGTAC
>JAIDUY010000241.1 GCA_029059965.1 Muribaculaceae bacterium | reverse complement strand
CGGCAAACTGTCAGATCTGGCAATCTCGGAGAATCAGCGAAATCTTGTCAAGGCTCTCGCCGCCACCGGCAAGCCTGTTGTGCTCATCCTCAACGAAGGCCGCCCCCGCCTCATCAACGACATCGAACCGCTGGCGAAAGCCATCGTCAACATCCTGCTGCCGGGCAACTTCGGCGGCGACGCCCTCGCCAACATCCTCGCAGGCGAGGCCAATCCGAGCGCGAAGATGCCCTACACCTATCCCCGCCACTCGGCCGAGCTGACCACCTACGACTACCGCGTCAGCGAGGAGATGGACAAGATGGAGGGTGCCTACGACTACGATGCCGTCGTGTCGGTGCTGTGGCCTTTCGGCTACGGCCTCAGCTACACGACATTCGACTACAGCAACTTCCGCTGCTCCAAACCGGAATTCGGCCCCGAAGACGAACTTGTATTCACCATCGATGTCACCAACACAGGCAACGTCAAGGGCAAGGATGTCGTGATGCTCTACAGCCGCGACATGGTCGCATCGCTTACTCCCGAGAACCGCCGTCTGCGCGCATTCACAAAGGTTGAACTCGAGCCCGGCGAGACCAAGACCGTGACTCTGCCCATCAAGGCAAGCGACCTTGCCTTCGTCGGCTACGACGGCCACTGGGTGCTCGAGAAGGGCGACTTCCGCATGCAGGCCGGCAATCAGGTGCTGGACGTGAAATGCAATGAGACACACCGCTGGGAGTCTCCCAACCGCTGATAACGAAAGGCATACCTAAACCGAGGGCCGGAAGTTCGATGCTTCCGGCCCTCGCTATTTCAGTGTATTCGTTCTTCAGACGGGAGCTGATTCGCGTCCAAGCAGGTCGAGAATCTGCGACGGCGTGGAGATGATATGGTCGGCATAGGCCTCCTTGAGCTCGTGTATGGTACGGAAACCCCAGCTGACACCCACGCTCTCGACGCAGGCGCGGCGTGCCGTCTCCATATCCACACCCGAGTCGCCGACATAGAGCACGTCGCTCTTGGGCGTAGGGCACATGCTCAGAGCCTTGAACACTATCGAGGGATCGGGCTTGCGCGGTATGCCGTCCTCGTTGCCGAGGATGGCTTTGAAATTGTCGTTGGGGAAGTAATGCGAGATGATGTTCGTGACGGCCTCCTGGTATTTATTGGAGGTCACGGCAAGATTCACGCCGAGGGCGGTGAGCTCCTCAAGCAGTTCGGGGATTCCGGGATAGGGTTTCGTCTGCTCGCAGCAGTGCTCGCTGTAGTAGCTTTTGAAACTGTTGAGCACCGCCTTGATGTTGGCTTCGGAACGTGCATCCTCGGGCAGCGCGCGCTCGATGAGCTTGCCCACTCCGTTACCTACCATCGTGGGATAGACCCACATGCCGTGCTGGGGATAGCCGTGGGCCTGCAGGGCGTGGTTGGTGGCGTTGGCGAGGTCGTCGATGGTGTTGAGCAGGGTGCCGTCGAGGTCGAAGATGACATATGTTTTCATAACTCGCAGATTGTTTTTCAGAAGGGATAGCCCACGGCGAAATGGAAGTTGGCGTCGCGGCTCCACTTAGGATGTAACAAGGGCCAGCGCTCCTGGTTCATGGCCGGATTGTGGGCCTTGAGGCCAAGGTCGAAACGCAGCAGGAAGTAGGTGAAGTCCATGCGCAGACCGATGCCGTAGCTGGCGGCGAGTTCCTTGTAGAAGCTGTCGAAGCGGAACATACCGCCGGGCTGCGTCTCGTAGTCGCGTATGGTCCAGATATTGCCGGCATCTATGAAGAGGGCGCCCTCGAGCACCCAGAAGAGCTTAGCGCGGTACTCGACGCTCAGGTCGAGGCGGATGTCGCCGCACTGGTTGATGAAGTCGGTCACGGAGTTGCGGGCGTCGTAGCGACCGGGGCCGAGGGTGCGCACGCCCCAGCCACGAACGCCGTTGGCGCCGCCGGCATAGAAGCGTTTCTCAAAGGGAACCATGCTCGAGTTGCCGTAGGGGTATGCGATGCCGCCTCCGACATGGAAGGACAGCGAGTTGCGCCGGTCGAAGTGGCGGGTTATGGTATAGTCGACCTCGCCCTTGACATACTGGGCATACTGTATGCCGAGCACCTTGTAGACTCCATCGCTTTTCTTCTGACCCGTGAGCTTGGAGATGCCATACAGGAGATTGCCTGCTGTCTCGACCGACGCACGCAGTGTGGTGATGACGGGCTGGAAGTTCGTCGAAGCCGTAGCGTCGGGGATGCGGCGGTTGGTGAAGTTGTAGGTATAGCCCATACGCATGATGAAGTGGTCCTCGTAGCTGTAGCGCAGCAGCGGGTTGCTGGGGGCTATCTGGTCGATGAAGTCGATGGTCGAGCGCGGCAGGCGCACGTAGTTGATATCGATGAGGTCGAAGTTCTGGCGGCGCACGCCGTTGTGGCGCTTCTGCTGCCAGCGCCATTTCCACGCCGCGCCGGCTATGATGCGGGTATATTCGGGACGCTCCTGATAGTTCACCGACAGCGAAAACTCGGTCGAGGCAAGTATTCGCTGTTTGAAACTCCGAGTAAGGAAGGGGCACATGAAGCGCGGGAACGTCAGGCCGATTTCGCCTGCATACTCCGAATAGCGCTTGTTGATGAGACCGTCGACCTTGCCCGATAGGCTCTCGTAGGAAGCGCGGAACTTGGCGGAAAACTCTTCGGAACCGCGGGCGAGGTTGCGGTGGCGGTAGCCGAGACCCACGCCGAAGCCGAGGTCGCCCTCGCTGTTGGTACCTTCGAGCTCGGCGGTGACACTCTGCTTCTTGTTGCGCGACAGATATATCGTCGCGTCAAGCAGACCGATGTCTCCCACGCTGCCCGCAGGTTGCAGGTCGATGTTGATGAATTTGACTATGGCAAGACGTCCGAGAGCCTCGTAGGTGCGTTCGACGCCGGCGGCACTGTAAGGCTCGCCGGGCTCGAGATAACACATCTGTCTCAGTACCGACGGGCGCAGATAGGGGTCGCCGCTGTAGACAAAGGTATAGCCCTTGTAGTCGACAGTGTCGCGGCGCGATGTGGCCGCGTTGCGCGAGTCAATGTCTGTTCCGACAACGTAGGTAACGCTACTTATCAGATAGGAGTGGTGATGCAGGTCCGCGGTCAACAGACTGTCGCCCACGGCTGCCGTACCCGGAGCCGATATAGACGGGTTATGGACATTTACGGTCAGGCCTATCAGCTTGCTTCCCGCAACCGTATCGGCGGTGAAGTTAATGTAGTCGCGGCTGAAGCGGAAATAGCCCAGATTCTGCAGCGAGCGCGTTATGCGTCCGCGCTCGCTGTCGAGCACGGAACGGTCGAACAGTATACCCGGACGCAGTTCGCTGCGCCCGACCTCGGCCATGACAAGCTTGCGGAGTTCAGGATCCGGGACATAGTAGCCAACCGACTCGATGCGGCGGGGCTCGCCGGCCTTGATATGATAGTTGACATCCATGCGGCGGCGCACGGAGTCGCCGTCGGTCGTTGCCGTTACCTCGGCATCCATATAGCCGCTGTTTACCATCGCCTGATGCAGCTGGCGCACCGAGGCCTCGGTAGCCTCCTCACTGTAGATTACGGGAGCCTGGCCGACACGACGCAGCCAGCGGTTGTACCACTTGGTCGTATCGCTGCCACTAAGGCTGTATGTACCCAACGACAGGCGTGCGAAGCCTAAAACCTTATGATTCGGCTGCTGGCGGAGAAAATTGTAAAGTTCCGTGCGGTTGACATCATCGCCGTCTTCAACCTCGATGGTGACATTGTCCAGCAGATACTCGCCCTGCGGAACATGCTTCACACTGCTGCACGACGTAAGCGCCAACACAGCGGCAAGTACCACGGCGAAGACCCCTGACTTAAAAGACAGTATACTGCGAATCAATGCACTTACGCAGCGCCTTACAGATGTTGTGACAGCAACGGATCGTTTTTCCGAAAACATACGGCAAAGTTACGCCAAATTCTCCATAAAGCACACTCCAAAATCAAAATATTTACCGGTATCAACATCAGAACAATTACAACAGGAGAACAATAATTTTGACAGGAGAACAGGAGAATAAGTTTTAGACAGGAGATACAGTAGGTTATATTATTTCTATACCGTATTCAACCCTTTATAACTCAACATTCCGCCTCTTTAATTTCCCTACTCCATAAATCTCCAATAAAACTCCTGTTCCTACTGTTCTCCTGTCGAATATATTACCTACTGTTCTCCTGTCGAATATATAACCTACTGTTCTCCTGTCCAACCCTTTGTTCTTTTGTTGAAAAACGGGAATAGAAAAAGCCCGGGCGACTTGGTGTCGTCCGGGCGGATAGGGGG
>JAIDUY010000240.1 GCA_029059965.1 Muribaculaceae bacterium | reverse complement strand
GGTAAATTTTACAATGTGCAAATGTAAAAAGAATAATTTGATTATGCAAATTGCAATTTTAAATACGAATATACAAATGACAACTAAGTAATTTACCAACGTTAATGTTGGATTTTAAATTCATAAATTTTCCTCGAACCGAGAGCAGTAGGGTAGTCGCACTTGCTTAAAGGTATTATTTATCAAAACTAAGTAAATAAATTAGTATCAGCTGAATGTGATATAGCTAAAGTGCTGTGGTGCCTACTGCTGTGGGGATTCGCAAACTACTGAACCATTAATTTATATTTGCATTGAATTTATCTGGGTTTTAGCTGATTGTGTAGCTTGTTAAAAAGTGTTGGATGCGGTTTTAGTGGGTTCGCGACTGACAAACCTGCTTTATTGGAGTTGTATTGAAATGTGAATTTGGCGTTTTTCTTTTATCGGCGAGTGGTTGGCGATTCTAAATCGAACCATTTGAGCGCGGCCGAATTGTGAATGCATTTGCAAATTATTTGCGTCTCGGCTGCATTCTGAAATGTAAATCGGGCAGCATTTCACCGCAACATCGAGAATCTTCGACTCAAATAAGCGTTATTTGTAAATAATTGCCTACCGTCCTTCAATTCTTTGTAAATATAACAATCTCGCGGGTCTAAAATGTTCGCAAAACGCAGCTAAAAATCTAATAATCGCATATTTTGCCTGTTTTTATATCCAAATTAATTTTTCTCAAACTGTGAATCTGGCTGTGAACTGCGCTTGGACGGTACGGTCGACAGTGTGCGAGTCGGCTCGTCTTCTTCGAAATCTGCCTTGGTATGTGCGCAGACAGCATCGAAGAATGATTCCTACGTACCTATAATTCTGTAGGACTCCTTGACTATCTCGGTTCGCTTATGAGCCGCTACGCTAATAATTTAGTTTTTTCGGCCTAATGGCGGTAAGGATGAAAATATCGAAATCTCAGGAGGCGTCAGAAATCGTATGCGCCCGGACTCTTGCTTGCCTTCCCGTAAGCGAACAAGTTCTACGCTTACGGGAAGGCAAGCGCTCAGAATGGCTGTGGGGGAAAATGCTGAGGCGGATTCTTTGCCGGGTGCGCCTATATGCCTCCGTTGGATTGGCGCCGTCTGGATTTCGCCGATGTCTATTTGACGCGGAATTGCTCGAGCCTCAGTATTTGTTTTGCACGCTTCAGTGCGGCGCCTTTGTTATGCGTCGGGACCTTCGTGTTGCCAATCCCCGCAGGACGGTCAATATTATTGATCTTTTAATTCTGCTGCGTCTACATTATTGCAGATCCCGCATTTAGATGCCATCCAATCTGGTGTCCCCAAGTCAGGCCAAAATAAATTCGGTAAACGATTCAGTGCCTCTTTCCCCAAAAACTTAACATATGTTTGATAATTGCAGTTATGTTAAATAGAAGTATGTATTCATTTAACAGACTGCCCCTACGCTTTGCAACTATGCCCACACAAACTCCGACTGTAATATAATTGTTCAGGCTGCTCCGCTACAATATATTATATGTCCGCTCGGGGCTATGAGGTAGTTCGATTTTGCTAATTCAGTCTACGGAGCAAGCAAGCGCGGTTGCGTTATGTCAATCGTCGCTTTTAATTGTCGCGACGATATCTCCGCTTCGGGTGACGACTATGGCTAAAAACGAGCTTCGGTTTGCGTTGTTACTGTTGTCGTGGCCCGCTTCTCGGCTCACTTTATGTGGCCTGCGTCCCGTCCGGATTGTCGACTAAGAAGCCTCAGCGCCTGAAACCCGTCGATTGCCGGTTCGATTGTGACGATATCACAGCTACTTATTTCAGGTCATCATGCCACGGGACGGGGAAGAACGGTCAGAGGACGAATGTTGCGATACCGCCCTACCCCTCAACGCGTTGGAGTGAGGAAAGCAGACTCTGAGAACTGCCATGCATGGAAAAGACTTCGACAAGGCCACTACTTAAAATCTAAGAAAATCTTAAACCGCAGCCGACTGCTGCGAAATGCGCCGAAAAATGCGTAATTTTGTACTATGCCAAAACGAAAACACAGTAACGCCGATTTTGTCGGGCTGACCCGCTGCTATATCGAAAGCCTCGCACTGCTCCGCTCCGATGCCCCCGTCGTGGTGGCGCTCAGCGGCGGAGCCGATTCTGTGGCCCTGCTGGCAGTTCTGACAGAGCTCGGCTACAGGTGTGTCGCCGCACACTGCAATTTCCATCTTCGTGGCGAGGAAAGCCGCCGCGACATGCTGCATGCCGCTGAAGTGGCACGTTCGCTGGATGTGGATTTCTCGGTACGCGACTTTGACGTGCAGGCGCAGATGGCCTCAAGCGGCGAATCGGTCGAGATGGCCTGTCGCACCCTGCGCTACGGCTGGTTCGCCGACCTTGCCGACAGCATCGGAGCGCAGGCCATAGCGGTGGGTCATCACCGCGAGGACCGCGCCGAAACATTCTTTCTCAATCTAATGAGAGGCAGCGGGATCGCCGGACTCACCTCGATGAATCCACGTAGCGGCGATGTCGTCCGCCCGCTGTTGTGGGCATCGCGTATGCAGATTGAGCACTACATCGACAGCCGCGGGCTGACATACATCGTCGACAGCTCCAACGCCTCGGACGCACACCGCCGCAACAGAATCCGCAACCGTCTGATGCCTTTGATGGAAGAGCTTTTTCCCGGAGCCGGCGAGGCAATCCTTCGCACCGTGACAAACCTCGAAGCCACTCGTGATATCTATAACGAGGCCATCAGGGCGAAAACTGAGGCCTATACTCTGTCCGACGGCAGCATAGACGTGCGCGCCCTGCGCGGCGAACCCCATGGAGCATCGATACTGTTCGAGATGATACGTCACAGCGGATTCACTCCGACTCAGGCTTCCGACATCGTCGACAGTTCCACCCTGTCGGGTGCGGTGTTCCGCTCGCCAGGAGCGGAAGCCCGTCTTGAGAGGGGGCGGCTCGTCATAGGCCAAAGCACCGGCGGCGGCGACCCGCATTCCTGGTCCGTAGAGCTGCGCCGCGACATAGTCACGCCCGTCCGCATCGATGTGTGCCGCCGTCCGGTCGACTGCTTCAGGGACGAAGTCCGCGACTGCCGCACCATCTTCCTTGATGCCGACTATGCTCTGGATCCTTCTGCCCGATGGAGGCTGCGGCATTGGCGCCGCGGCGACCGCATGATACCCTTCGGCTCGTGTAGCCCGAAACTCGTCAGCGACATATTCGCCAACGTCAAGGCCGATTCGGAAACGAAGGCCTCGACATGGCTGCTCACCCGCGACGACGATATCGTATGGGTGGCCGGCATCCGTGCCTCGGCTCTTGGGGCGCTGACTCCCGAAAGCCGGGCCTATGTGCGCCTTCGGCTCGGCACTGCCCCTCCCTGCGGCGACGTCCACACAGGCACCGCTATCACAGAAGACAACATTATTCAAAACATAATTAAGCGAACGACATGAAAAACAGAATCAGCGCGCTGGCCTCGGCTATGGCCATGGCCAGCCTGGGCGCTTTCGGCGCCGAGATTGTCAGCACACCCGCCTACAGCTGGCACGGCGACACCATCTCTCAGGGCGAATATATGGCCACGGCTCCGACGCCTTTCGAAATCGTCAGCACCTATTACGCCCAGCCTCATTACGGCTTTCCCGTAGAACGCCGCTGGCAGCTGCGTAACGACATCAGCGCCTATCCTCAGCTGAACACGCCAAGCACCCTCCATAAAGCCATCTACAACATGGCCCTCGACGAGATGGTCAATGCCGTCGAACCTGACACTACCCTGCGCACGGGCAAGGAATGGGGCGGTGTATGGACCCGCGACGTCAGCTATTCCATCCTCCTTTCGATGGCGCAGATGCAGCCACTGGCGTCCAAGGTGTCGCTCATGAAGAAGGTCAATTCCAACGGCGTCATCATCCAGGACACCGGCAGCGGCGGCGCCTGGCCCGTCAGCTCCGACCGCGAGATATGGGCTCTTGCCGCCTACGAGCTATATAAGGTCACCGGCGAGCGCGAGTGGCTCGAGTACATCTATCCGATTATTAAGAAAAGCCTTGCCGACGACGCCCTCGTCGTTCAGACCGACGGCGGCCTTGTCAAGGGCGAGACCTCGTTCATCGACTGGCGCGAGCAGAGCCATCCGCGCTGGATGCAGACCGCCGACATCTACAATTCCGAAACTCTCAGCACCTCTATAGTCCATGCCCAGGCCCTGCGCGCCCTGGCCGAAATCGCCACCGAGCTCGGCCATGCCGACGAGGCTCCCGCATATCTCGAGCGCGCCCGCAAGATCGAGGACGCCGTCAACCGCGAGCTGTGGATGCCCGACAAGGGCTACTACGCCATGTATAAGTACGGCCGCAACCATCTTATCCTCAATCCAAGGGCCGAGACCCTCGGCGAATCGCTGGCCATACTCTACGACGTTGCCGACGCTGAGCGTGCCCGCACCATCACCGCAAGCAATCCGACGACTCCCTTCGGCGCGGCCATCTTCTTCCCGCAGATAGCCGACATGCCCGCCTACCACAACAACGCTCTCTGGCCTTGGGTGGGCAGCTACTGGGCTCTGGCCAACGCCAAGGCCGGTAACGAGCGCGGCGTCCTCGAGGCCATCGGAGCCATATTCCGTCCCGCCGCCCTGTTCGCCACCAACAAGGAGAACTTCAACCTCGACAACGGCGACATCGCCACCGAGCTCAACTCGTCCAACATGCTGTGGTGTCTGGCCGGTAACATCGCCCTGACACAGCGCATCCTGTTCGGCATCGAATATCGTCGCAACAGCCTTGCGTTCGCGCCCTTCGTGCCCGAGGCTCTCGCTGCCGAGCGCACCCTGAGCAACTACCGCTACCGCGACGCCATCCTCAACATAACCGTCCGCGGCTACGGCAACCGCATCAAGAGCTTCACGCTCAACGGACGCGAGCATGCTCCCGAAATCCCCGCCGACATAACGGGCACCAATGACATCGTCATCACCATGGCTGACAATGCCATCGAGCCCGTGGGCATCAACCACACCGCCAATGTCAAGGCTCCCCTCACTCCCATAGCATGGCTTGAGAACGATCCCGCCCTCGACGCCGACGGAGTGCCCGTCAACAACATGCTTCGCTGGAATCCTATCGAATATATCGGCCACTATGTGGTGCTTCGCGACGGACAGCCTGTCGATACGACCCGCCAGACGAGCTACAAGGCAACTGTTCCCGGCGAGTATCAGGTCATCGGCGTAAGCCCCGACGGAGTGCCTTCCTTTGCCTCTGAGCCCCGCTCCAACACCCTCCGCTTGGTGCTTCAGATGCCTGAAT
>JAIDUY010000024.1 GCA_029059965.1 Muribaculaceae bacterium | reverse complement strand
TAAAATATGAGGTTATATTACTGTTGTGAGTAACCGTATTTGTTGACATACGCACCATGTGAACGTGCTATTTCCGAAGCGGGATAAGGAAGGATGTAGCGCACGACAGGCAACTGGTCGACTGTAGGATTCTCTGACGGGTCAGGACAGTGGTCAAGATTTCCGTTACGAATGAGATTAATTGAACCGGTGGGGCTGTACTGTATGAAACCGAGAAGCGAGTAACGGATTTCATCCTTGGGCTCCTGGGCATCATCATTCCACCAGGCAAACACATCCTCATCAGTCCAACTGGAGGTAGATATGCTTGCGCTGCCGAGTTTGGTATATTTGTTCTTGGCCTCGGCAATCTGCGAGCTTGTCCACTTCTCATAGGGATTGGCAGCCCAGCAGACCATAATGTCATTGTTGGGGAACTGACGCTCCGAGTAAACTGCCTCCTTGGTGATAGGATCAAGGTTTTTGTAGGTACGCAGAGTGGCAATCTTATAGGGAAGTTTGTCATAGCCACCGCTGTAACCGAAGTCGTGCTCAGAAACGAGGTCGGTGTAGGTCGACGAACCACCGGCGTCCTCGGCAATCGCGAGGTTACGGAAGAATGTCCAGTAGAGCTCTACACTGTACATGTTGTTGCGCACGAGGTCACGCCAGCGCATATTCTCGCCGGCAAACTCAAACTTGCGCTCGTCAAGGATGGTCTTCTTAAACTCCTCATAGTCACCGCATGCAAAGGCTTCGGCCTTGATGGGATTGGTGTTGCGGAACGCACGCTTGCGTACTTCCTTTACAGCATCGATGGCGTCGGTTGTAGGCTGGCCTTCGATTTCGTTGTCAGCTTCGGCAAACATAAGGAGCACGTCGGCATAACGGAGGTAGGGATAGTTGATACCGGTGCTGCCCTGAGAGCTGCGGCCAAGACCTCCGGTGACCCAGAGCTTGGACCACTTACCGTTCTGTACAGTGTAAGAGTTCTCAAAACGACATGTGTACTCAGAACCCTCGGCTGTGTAGCGGAAGAGCTGGTTGACATA
>JAIDUY010000239.1 GCA_029059965.1 Muribaculaceae bacterium | reverse complement strand
CACAAAGGGGAAAGGCCACCCGATGTACGACTTCGCACACGGCCAGAGCGACGACTTCGAGGGCGTCACCCACTCCATCTGCACACTCGAGTTCGTACCCCACCGTCCGCTCTACGACTACTTCGTGGACGAGCTCGCCGACGAGTCGTACCGTCCCCGACAGATTGAGTTCAACCGTCTCAACCTCACCTATACGGTAATGAGCAAGCGCAAGCTGCTCCAGCTGGTCAAGGAAGGCCTCGTCAAGGGCTGGGACGACCCCCGCATGCCGACCGTCTCGGGCATGCGCCGCCGCGGCTACACCCCGCAGAGCATCCGCAACTTCATCAACACCATCGGATATACCAAATACGAGGCTCTCAACAGCGTCAGCCTGCTCGAACACGCCGTGCGCGACGACCTCAACCGCATCGCCACCCGCGTCATGGCCGTCGTCAATCCCCTCAAGCTCGTCATCACCAACTATCCCGAAGACAAGGTCGAGCAGATGACTATGGACAACAACCCCGAGGATTCCGAAGCAGGCTCCCATCAGGTTCCCTTCAGCCGCGAGCTCTATATCGAGCGCGACGACTTCATGGAGAACCCGCCCAAGAAGTTCTTCCGCCTCGCCCCCGGAGCCGAAGTACGCCTGAAGAGCGCATATATCATCCGCTGCGACGAAGTCATCAAGGACGCCGAAGGCAACATCACCGAGCTGCGCTGCTCCTACGATCCCGACACCCTGAGCGGAATGCCGGGCGCCGCACGCCGCGTCAAGGGCACCCTCCACTGGGTATCGGCACCTCATGCCGTCGATGCCGAAGTGCGCCTCTACGACCGCCTGTTCGCCGTAGAGAACCCCGCAGCCGAAGCCGACCGCGACTTCCGCGAGCTGCTCAACCCCGACTCACTCAAGGTGGTCGACTGTGTCAAGCTCGAGCCCTACATCATGGAAATCGCCGAGCCCGGAGCCAAGTTCCAGTTCCAGCGCGTGGGCTACTTCACTCCCGACAGCGACTCGACACCCGGTCATCCCGTATTCAATCGCACCATCGCCCTCAAAGACACCTGGGAGCGCGTGCTCCGCAACAGCTGACACAGCGCCGCCCGACATAACACCATCCAAGAATGGCATTTTCCGATTCCGACGACAACTCGGCCGACGACTCGCGCGTCGAGCTATACCGCCGTTTTCGCAGCTCGCTTTCCCGCCCGCAGTCCGAACGTTTCTTCGATGAGGACGAGCTGGTCGAGATATTCGACTACGCCGGCGACATCGACGACTTCTACGCCCGCGTGGAAGTGCTCTGCTGCGGCGCGCGCCTATACCCCGACAGCCGCGCCCTGGCCGACCGACGCGCCATGCTCTACCTCGACGAAGATGACAGCGACCACCTCGCCCGCGAGTGGCTGGTGGACAACCCCGGCTGCACCTCGGCGCTGGCCGACATCGTGGCTCTGACCGTCTCCCATCCCTCGGCTGAAGAGGCTCCCATAGCCCTCGACCGTCTCCTCGACGCGCATCCGAAGCTCGACGACGAGGAAACTATACGCCTTGTGGACATGGCCGAGGAACTCGGATGCTACAACTGGCTGGTATCGCGGCTCGACCGCCTGCGCCCCATGGCGTCCTACCTGCCGGCGCTGCTTTACGAAGTCCTCGGCGTGGCCGACAACCACGGCGACACAGCCACGGCAATAGCTCTCGCCGACGAGCTCATTTCCATCGAGCCCTTCTCCGAGGCATACTGGAGCGCCCTCTTCCGCGCCCACGCCCGCGCCGGCAACACGGCCGAAGCCGCATCGGCATTCGACACCGCCGCCGCCCTCGCCGCCGACAACACCGAGACCATAGGCTGGCTCGCCGACTGCGCGCTCACCTACGCCCCCTCGCTGGCCCGCGAG
>JAIDUY010000238.1 GCA_029059965.1 Muribaculaceae bacterium | reverse complement strand
GGCCCACGACGATGTTCTTGCCGGGGCGCACCTTGGCCTTGGTCATGCGGAAGCCGAAGTGCGGGTCGTCGTGATGGTCGCAGGTGGTGTAGAAACCGTCCTTGATGTAGAATTCGTTCTCGACGTCCTTCTTTGTCGTTCCGCCGGTGAGGTAACCCTCGCCCTGCTGGGTCACGACGTTGCTGATGTAGCCCTTCTCGGTGGCGAAGTTATAGCGCATGGTGCGGGCCTCGTAGTCGGTGCCGCCCTCGCTGAATACCGGCTTGCCCTGCATCTCGCCGAGGCTGTCGACGCGACCAACGGCATAGACGGTGTTGTCGCTAAGGTCCATCTGTATTTCGGCGGCGTCGAGCTTGATGTCGCCGTAGGCCACGCTGGCCGATCCGAACATATACGCCGAGTCGCGGCGGACGATGAGCATCGAGTCCGACGACGAGAAGTTGACGGCGGCGTCGAGGTCGGTGCGCACATAGCTGATGCGCGAGGCTCGCCCCACGGGGGCGGCCGGAACGACGAGCGCCGAGTCGGCGCCGACGCTGTCGGGAGCCACAATGGCGGGGACCTCGACGACGGTATCGGCCACCGTATCGGCCACACTATCAGCCGGGAGGACCGTCGGCGAGGCTACGCCGTCGTCGGCCACGATGCGCTCACCGCCGAAGGCGGCGACACACCATATGCTGAGAGCTAATGCGGATATGTAGACAAAAAAACGTCGCAATGTCGGATAACGATTGACTTCAAACCGCAAAGTTACAAAAATCCC
This sequence comes from Muribaculaceae bacterium, assembly GCA_029059965.1. Classification (GTDB taxonomy): domain Bacteria; phylum Bacteroidota; class Bacteroidia; order Bacteroidales; family Muribaculaceae; genus CAG-873. Next base: position 2,389 of record JAIDUY010000238.1, on the reverse strand, counting down.
CGCAAACAGAGGCTTTCATGGCGATTTTGCTGCTGCCGAAAACTTAAAAAAGCAAAACCGGCGTTGAAGGACGGTCTCGTTTTGTTATTTTTGCACTATGAAGAAACTGTTTTCGGACATCAGGACATGGCTTGCGGGGCTTTCCTTCCGCACCGGAGTCATCGTGGCGGCCATAAGCCTGCTGTGCTATGCGGTGTCCTTCGGCCAGATGCTGCTGCCGCTGTCGGTGGCCGCCAAGGGCGTGCTTTGGACCGTATTCTTCGGTCTTGCCAAGGCCGCGCAGTACTCCGCGCTCGCCATACTGGGCAAGGCCGGCGTCACCCGCCTTCGCGCCCTGCTAAAAAAGAGCTAACTACAAGGCAATTAGACGCACCATCTGCGCGGCGGCGTTCCGCAGCCCCTCGGCAGCACGCGCAGGCTCCATGGCCTCGGCGAGCGACAGAGGCGAATTCTGAATGCACAGCACCGCGGCGAAGCCGGCGGCACACAGGGCATCGGCATCTTCAACGGCACCGCCGAAGGCCACGACGGGAATGTTCCGCGCACGGGCACGGCGCAGCACTCCCGCCGGCGTCTTGCCCATGGCCGTCTGGCTGTCGAGGCGTCCCTCGCCGGTGATGACGAGGTCGGCGCCGTCGAGGGCGCTGTCGAAGCCCACGGCATCGAGCACCATGTCGACCCCGGGACGCACCCGCGCCCCGAAAGCTGCGATGAAGCCGCCGGCAAGTCCGCCTGCGGCGCCGGAGCCCGGAACGGAGATGATGTCACGTCCGAAAGTACGTTCATAGACCCGTGCGAGGTTCTCCATACCCGCATCGAGGCGCGCCACGGCAGCGGCATCGGCGCCTTTCTGCGGCCCGAAGATTTGTGAGGCGCCGTCGGGCCCCGTGAAGGGATTGGTGACGTCGCAGGCGAGGATGAACTCGGCGGAAGCAAGGCGGGGGTCGGCGCCGGAGCTGTCGATGGAGCGAATATCGCCTAAATTGCCTCCGCGAGGCCTGTCTATCGTGCGGCCTTCGGCGTCCTTAAAACGGTAGCCCAAAGCCGAGAGCATTCCGGCTCCGCCGTCGTTTGTGGCGCTCCCGCCCAGCCCGACGAGAATGCGGCGGCAGCCGAGGCCGAGGGCGTCGGCAATCAGCTCGCCCACGCCGTATGTATTGGTTTCAAGAGGATTGCGCAGTTCCTTTTCGACAAGCGGCAGACCCGAAGCCTGGGCCATTTCTATCACCGCCATTTCCGCGGCGGCATCGATGGCGTAGCGGGCCCGCACGGGAGAGCCCAAGGGACCGTGAACCTCGGCGTCAATCATCGCGCCGCCGAGAGCCGAGGCCAGGGCCTCGACCGTACCCTCGCCGCCGTCGGCCACGGGCAGGCTCACGACATCGGCATCGGGGAGCACCCCGGCGACGCCCGAGGCTATGGCGGCATTGACTTGAGCCGAGTTCAGACAGCCCTTGAAGCTGTCGCTCGCAATTACTATACGGTGTATTTTCATGGCAGGTTCTTTGCCCGCAAAGTTAATGATAAATCAGCCGCCACACCGGAAACCACATGCATAATTGGCGAAAAAAGGGACAAAGAATCAATTTAAAGGCCGAAAATTTTCTAAATTCGCGACAAAGCACTATTTTTGCACTTCGAAAGCAAAAACTTCTCATACATTCAATGGAAAAGAACAATCCCGTCACCGAGCAGATTGAACAGGCCGACATCGTGGCCAAAGCTCGTGCAAACAAGCAAACCATCGCGGGCGTCAGCATCGCTGTCCTCGTGGTTATCGTAGGCCTGCTGATCTGGTTCTTCGTAGCTCAGAGCGGCAGCCGCAAGGCTGACGAAGCTATCGGCCGCGCCGACATGGAGATGAACGACAGCATCGCACAGCAGCTCTACGCTGCCGCCGCAACTTCGGGCTACCGCAGCGGTAACCGCGCCAAGGCCGAGATGGGTATCCGACTCTACAACGAAGGCAAATATCAGGAAGCCGCAGAGTACCTCAGCGACTGCTCCCTGGACGACAATATCGCCAACGCCGGCGTAGCTTCCCTCGAAGGCGACTGCTACGTTAACCTCGACCAGCTCGACAAGGCCGTCAGCGCTTACAAGGAAGCCATCTCCCGCGCCGACTCCAATCCCCAGCTCGTGCCCTTCTTCCTGGCCAAGCTCGCCAACGTGTACCGCGCCCAGGAAAACTACGCCAAGGAAGCCGAAGCCTACAAGGAAATTCTGGACGACTATCCCAACTACAGCGCAGGCCAGCTCGACATCCGCGCCCTCTACGAACGCGCCAACGCCGCAGCCCGCAACTAATTCCGGCTGAACAACATATCGCAGGGGCTTCCGATATCTTCGGCAGCCCCTGTGCTTTGTTCCTCCAATGAACCAAAGACTC
>JAIDUY010000237.1 GCA_029059965.1 Muribaculaceae bacterium | reverse complement strand
CGCCCTTGGCGAGGTAGTCGATGGTGGCCACACGATAGGTACGGGCGGGATCGATTGGACGGCCGTTGACGGTGGCTTCTGCAAGGACGGTGGAGTCGCCCTGGCGGCGGTACGAGGCACGCACATTGGCGCTTACGCCGTTGCCCTGCGTGCGGCTCATCACCTCGAAGATGTTGCGCAGCTCATTGCCGGGCACGTCGACCACGGTGACGAAGTTGCGGAACGGCAGCATATTGATTACCTGACCCTTGGAGAAGTATCCTTCGGGCAGCGATGTGCGCAGGCCGCCCTTGTTGGCGATGGCGAGGTCGACCTTGGGCGCAAGCTCGGAGCCGCGCTTCATCACGAAGTCGGTGAAGTAGTTGAGCAGTCGGTTGCTTGTGTCGGGCAGAGCCTCGGGAGCGCGTCCCACCCAGTAGTGCATCAGCGAGTCGACACCGGGGCTATAGCGGTCGATGAGCGCCTGCAGCTCGGGCTTGATTTTGCCGTCGAAGCGGCTGTCAATGGGGATGATTTCGTACTGCGGACGTCCGCCGAGACCGAGGCTGTCGAGGTTGATTTCAATCTTGCCGAGGTTGCGGCCGCTTTTGCCTGTCTGTACAATCAGCACTTCCTTGCCGTCGAGGTTGGTGAGGCGGCTGCGGGCCGCACCCTTGGGCGTGTCGGGGTCGATGACGTCGTGGCTGTGGCCGCCGATTATGATGTCGATTCCGCGCGAGTTGCAGGCAAGAACACTGTCGCCGGTCAGGCCCGAGGGATTGTAGCCGATGTGAGTCAGGGCGATGACGGCGTCGACGCCCTGCTCGTCGCGCAGCTGAGCCGCCGTGGCGTTTGCCGTGGCCACGATGGGCATGAAGCCGAGACCGTTGTAGTTGCCCTCGCTGATTATGCCCTCGGGGTCGAGATTGATGCCGATGATTCCTATCTTCTTGCCGCCGTACTCGCGTACCGACCAGGGCACGGTGAGGGTGTCCAGCGGAGTATTGTCGGTTATATAGTTGGTGCTGATGAGCTTGCGGTCGCGCAGGCGCAGCACGGCACCGAGCGAGTCGATACCGTTGTCGAACTCATGGTTGCCGAGGATGCCCTCGTCGAGTCCCATGATATTGAGCACCTGCTGCTCCACCTCGCCGCCGTAGAGGTAGAAATAGAGCGTACCCTGTACCACATCGCCGGCATCGACCAGCATGACGTTGTCGTAGATGCCGCGGATGCTGTCGATGGCAGCCATGCGGCGCATCACGCCGCCGAGACCGTCGCGGCCGGGTTCAATCTGCGAGTGTGTGTCGTTGGTGTGCAGGATGACGAGTTTGTTGGCCGTGGAAGAGTGGTCGGAACAGGACGACAGGCCTGCAGCGGCGATTCCGGCGCCTGCCAAAGCTACGGCAAAAGCCCGTATGGGATTACGGAGAATTGAGAACATATGTTTGTTTGTCTAAAGTTTCGAGATACGCAAGTTCCGGAGGGCGACGCGCCGCGACAGACTCCCGGCTCTTTATCCCGCGAATTTAGCAATTTTTCCTGAAACACGCCCAAGCCCATCCCATATTTCGGGCTGATTTTGAACTGAAGTATTTTTTTTGTATTTTTGTGGGAAATTGACAAAAGCACGATGAGCAAGCCGACTGATACCATAGAACCCGACGAATCCGAACAGCCCGTAGTACCGACCGACGCAGAGGCCGCAGAAGTCCCCGCTCCCGAGGACGACGATGCCGATGACGACGTCGAGCCCGAGGCCGAACCAGAAGCTCCCGACACACGTCCCTACACACCGCCCGAAGAGGTGGTGCGCACACGTCTGCGCGGCATGTATCAGTCGTGGTTCCTCGAGTATGCATCCTATGTCATCCTCGAGCGTGCCGTGCCCCACATCGACGACGGCCTCAAGCCCGTGCAGCGCCGCATCCTCCACGCCATGCGCACCATTCACGACGGCCGCTTCAACAAGGTCGCCAACATCGTGGGCACCACGATGCAGTACCATCCTCACGGCGACGCCTCCATCAAGGACGCGCTGGTGCAGCTCGGACAGAAGGAGCTGCTGGTGGAACCGCAGGGCAACTGGGGCAACATCCTGACAGGCAGCAAGGCCGCCGCCGCCCGATATATCGAGGCTCGCCTGTCGCCATTCGCCCTCGAGGTGCTCTACAGCCCCAAGGTGACCCAGTGGACCATGAGCTACGACGGCCGCAAGCAGGAGCCTGTCACCCTGCCGGCCAAGTACCCACTGCTGCTGGCTCAGGGCGGCGAGGGCATCGCCGTGGGTCTGTCGTCCAAGATTCTGCCGCACAACTTCAACGAAATCCTCGACGCCGCCGTGGCCTACATACGCGGCGAGGAGTTCAGCCTCTATCCCGACTTCCCCACCGGCGGCCTCATCGACGTGTCGCGCTACAACGACGGTCGGCGAGGCGGCATGCTCAAGGTGCGTGCAAAAATCGAGAAAATCGACTCCAAGACACTCAACATCACAGAGCTGCCCTTCGGCAAGACCGCCGACTCGCTCATCGAGTCCATCCTCAAGGCCTTCGAGCGCGGACAGATTAAAATACGCAAGGTCGAGAACAACACGGCCTCCGAGGCCTCGATTCTGGTGCATCTGCAGCCGCAGACTTCGAGCGACAAGACCATCGACGCCCTCTACGCATTCACCGACTGCGAGATAAACATATCGCCCAACTGCTGCGTCATCCGCGACAACAAGCCCTGCTTCCTCGGCATCAGCGAGGTGCTGCGGCACAGCGTCGACACAACACGCGACATAATCCGCCAGGAGCTGAACGTCACCCTCGGCGAGCTGCGCGAACAGCTCATGTTCACCTCCCTCGAAAAGATTTTCATCGAGGAACGAATCTACAAGGACCGCGCCTACGAACAGGCCTCCGACCTCGACGCCGCCCTCGCCCACATCGACAGCCGCCTCGAGCCCTTCAAGGAATCGCTGACGCGCGAGGTGACACGCGACGACCTGCTCCGCCTGCTCGAAATCAAGATGAAGCGCATACTCCGCTTCAACTCCGACGCCGCCGACAAGGCGCTGGCCGCACTGCGCGCCCGCATCGACGACACCCTCTACCGCCTGGGGCATATCGACGAGGTGACCATCGAATGGTACACCACCCTCAAGGAAAAATACGGCGAGTTCTTCCCCCGCCGCACCTCCATCCGCGGCTTCGCCAGCATCGAGGCCGCCAACGTCGCCGAAGCCAGCGAGAAGCTCTACATCAACCGCGAGGAGGGCTTCGTGGGCACCGGGCTCAAAAAGGACGAGTTCGTGGCCAACTGCTCGAATCTGGACGACATCATCATCTTCTATCGCGACGGACGCTACAAAATCATGCGAGTGCAGGAAAAGGCCTTCGTCGGCAAGAACGTGCTCTATGTCAACGTCTACCGCCGCAAGGACGAACGCACCACATACAACATCATCTACCAGAACGGCAAAGGCGGCGTCTACTACATGAAGCGTTTCCGCGCCACCGGTCTGGCACGCGACAAGGAGTACGAGCTCGTCAAGGGTCTCACGGACGTGCGCGTGGCATGGTTCACGGCCAACCCCAACGGCGAGGCCGAGACCGTCAAGGTAACCCTCAAGCCCAAGCTGCGCCTTAAGACGCTGAGTTTCGACGTCGACTTCGCCAAGCTCGCCATCAAGGGACGCGGTGCACAGGGCAACCTCGTGACCAAGAACGAGGTGGCACGCTTCTCACTCAAGGAACGCGGCGTATCGACCCTCGGCGGACGTCAGGTGTGGTTCGACTTCGACGTCATGCGCCTCAACTACGAGGGGCGCGGCACTCTGTTGGGCGAATTTTCCGGCGACGACAAGATTCTGGTCTTCCTGCCCGGCGGCGAGTTCTATACCACGGGCTACGAGCTCACCAACCACTACGAGGACAAGATTCTGCACATCTGCAAGTTCGACCCCGAGCAGATATGGACTGCCGTGCTCCACGACGCCGACCAGGGTTATCCCTATCTCAAGCGCTTCCCCGCCGAGGCTTCGGCAAAGCACCAGCGCTTCATCGGCGAGAATCCACATTCGACCCTCATTGCCCTCAGCGGCGCCTCGGAGCCGCTGTTCAGCCTTGAATTCGCCGACGGCGACCGCGCGCCCCTCGAGGTAGACGCCGCTTCCTTCATCGGCGTCAAGAGCTTCAAGGCCCGCGGCAAACGCCTGACAAACTACGGAATTGCCGCCGTCCACGAAATTGAGCGCCCCGAATCGCCCGCGGCTGTGGAGGACGCCATCGCCGAGGCCGAGCTGGCGGAAGTAACCGAACCCGACGACTTCGACACCGACAACGGCGGCGACGACTCCGCCGAACAGCAGTCACTGCTATGAAACGCCTCATCACCTCTATCCTCATCCTGACGGCATGCATCGGCGCCATGGCCGCCGACAGCACTACGGTTCTGCGCCCCGTGCTCTCGGCATGGACGCTCAAGGCCGGCAGCGCCCATATTGCCGAGACCTACCTCAGCCCGCTGCGCTACTCCGGTCAGGGCTTCGGCGTAGACTACGAGCGCATGCAGGCCATGCGTTTCGACCCGCAGCGCTGGGTCATGGACCTGCGCATAGGCATAGACGCCGCCCACACCTCGAACCCCGTGCGCAACGCCTCGATGTGGAGCGTGAGTCTGGACGCCGGATGGGGCATGATGCGCCGCTTCCGCCTCGACGGCGGCTGGAGTCTCTACGCCGGAGGCACCACCGACATCAGCCTCGGCGCACTCTACAACGCCCGCAACGGCAACAACCCCGTGGCCGCCAAGGCTTCGTGGACAGTGGGCGCCATGGGTGCCGCCGCATGGAACGGGCGCATCGGGCGCCTGCCCGTATGCCTGCGCTATATGGTGAGCATGCCCCTGACGGGCATCTTCTTCTCGCCGCAGTACGGCGAGCTGTACTACGAAATCTACCTCGGCAACCACAGCGGCCTTGTGCGCGCGGCATGGCCGGGCAACTTCTTCCGCCTCGACAACCTGCTGTGTGCCGACCTGCGTTTCGGCGCCACCATCGTCCGCGTGGGCTACGGCCCGGACATCATCTCGAGCAAGGCCTCGGACATCGTGACGCGCAACATCCGCCACATGGCCGTCGTCGGATTCACCTCCGAATGGCTCTCGCTATCCACAAAGCCCCTCCACACCGACGAGGCGGAAATCATCAGCGCCCTCTACTGACATGAAAACCTACTGTCTGCGCATCGCCTCCGCCGCCCTGACGGCACTGGTTCTCGGCGCCTGCCACCACATCGAGAAATGGGACAACGACGTCTACGGCAACTTCGACGCCCTCTGGACCGAGCTCGACCAGCACTACTGCTTCTTCGAGGCCAAAGGAATCGACTGGGAGGAAGTCGGCGCACGCCATCGCGCACGACTCAAGCCCGACATGGAGGCCACCGAGTTTTTCGGAGTCTGCGCCGACATGCTGAACGAGCTTGAGGACGGCCACACCAACCTGTCATCGTGGTTCGACGTGTCCTACTACCGCCGCTGGTGGAGCGACTACCCCCAGAACTTCAACCTGCGCCTCATACAGGAAAACTATCTGCACTTCGACTACAGCTCCGGCGGCCCCATCATCTACAAAGTACTTGAGGACGAGAACGTCGGCTACATGCGCTACTCTACCTTCGCGGCCGACTACGGCATGTCGTTCGTCGACAACATGATGCTGACCATGCGCGAATGCGACGGCCTCATCATCGACGTGCGCGACAACGGCGGCGGCAACCTCACCACCGTCGAGAAACTCGTCAGCCAGTTCATCATCGACCCCATACCGGCGGGATACATACAGCACAAGACAGGCCCCGGGCACAACGATTTCTCCGAGCCCTTCCCCTACTCCATCGAGCCGGCCTCGGAGCATGTGCGCTGGCTCAAGCCCGTGGTCGTGCTCACCAACCGCAGCCCCTTCAGCGCCGCCCACAAGATCCTCCTGATCATGCACTCCCTGCCTCATGTCGCCATCGTCGGCGACGTCACCGGCGGCGGCAGCGGCATGCCCTACTCCTCGGAGATTCCCTGCGGCTGGAGCGTACGCTTCTCGGCATGCCCAATCTACGACGCCGACATGAACCTCACCGAGTGGGGCGTGCAGCCCAGCCCCGGCTGCAAAATCGACATGGACCGTCAGGCCGAGTACAACGGCCGCGACACCATCCTCGACTTCGCCATCGCCCTCATCCAAGCCGCCACCGACAAGGAGGACGACAAGAACGAGGAATAAACGCCTTAGACCAAACTATTTATCCGCCTGCATCAGCGCTTCGGCGCGGAGCCAGTCGGCGGGTGTGTCGAGGTCGATGCTGCGCGAGGCGGGCATGACCGAAGGCACGCGGCGCGGGAAGGCTCCCAGGGGCATGGCGCGCAGCGATGCGGGACGGATGACGTAGACGGCGCCGTTGTACTGCCACACGCGCGGGGCGTCCTGACGGCGTGTCAGCAGGCCGTCGCCCTTGCAGACGTGCAGGGTGCCGTCGGGGGCTGTCTCGAACAGATTGTAGTACGGATTGGCGTCGGACTCGCAGACGGAGACGACCATGTCGGCCTCGGGCGCGGCCTCGTAGAGTGCCGCGGCGTCGAGGATGTCGGATGCCGTGCGCATAGGCGATGTGGGCTGCAGGAGCACCACGCAGTCGTAGGCTATGCCCTTGCAGTCGGCCCAGTCCATGGCGTCGAGCATCACTTCGCGGCTGCCGACGGTGTCGCCGCCGAGCGCGGCGGGGCGCATGTAGTCGACGGGCACGCCCTCGGCACGGGCGGCGTCGGCGATTTCGGCATCGTCGGTGCTGACGAGTATATATCCGCCAAGGCGGGCGGCGGCCTCGCGGGCGGCGTCGAGGGTATAGGCTATGAGCGGACGGCCGCACAGCGGGCGTACGTTCTTGCGAGGGATGCCGCGGCTACCGCCGCGGGCAGGGACGATATAGAGGGGCTTCAGCATGGCAGGTCATGGAATTTTTTTGGCGTGCGCGGACGGACAAGGAAGGCCTCGACGGAGTCGGCCATCAGCTCGAGTGTGTCGGGGCGGGAATATGGATTGACAGTGGCGGCTGCACGGGCGCGGAAATCGGGAGACAGCGCCTCGGCGATGGCCCGGGCGATGTCGTCGGCACTTGTACCGCAGTGTATCACCGAGTCCGCGGCGATGCGTCCGCGCTGCCTGATGCCGATGTCGACGGTGGGGATGCCTGCCGACGGCACCTCGACAATGCCGCTGGAGGAGTTGCCGACCACGACGGCGGCATGGCGCAGCAGCGAGAGGTAGCGGCGCGCGCCCAGGCTCGGGATGCAGCGCACACGTCCGTGACGGGCGGCGGCATAGGCTTCGAGCAGGGGGATGGCCGAGGCTCCGCCGGCGTCGTTGTTGGGGTATGTTATGACGAGGCGCAGGTCGGGGAAGCGGTCGAGAGCCTCGAGGAGGGCGGCCGTCCGCCCGGCATGGTCCGCGCCGTGGTCGAGGGTCGCGGGATGATAGGTCACGACGGCGATGTCGCCGCCGTCGACGGGCATGCCGATGGATTCGGCCAGCTCGGCGGCGGGCATGAGGTCGGCGGTCATTATGTTGGCCACGCCTATGGCTCCGGTATTCACCACCGTGCCGGGGTCTTCGCCGAGCTGTACCACACGGCGTCGGTACGGCTCGGTAGCCGTCAGATGGAGTGAGCTGAGCTTGGTGATGGCGTGGCGGAAGGCATCGTCCTGCGCACCCTCCGAAATCTCGCCGCCGGCGATGTGCACCACGGGGATGTCGGCCACGGCGGCGGCGGCCACGGCGGCGAGCATCTCGTAGCGGTCGCCGAGGGCGATGACGGCGTCGGGATGCAGGGCGCCATATGCGCGGGCCATGCCGAGGGCACATTCGCCCATAGCCACGGCGCGGTCGGCGGGGCTGTCGCCCTCGGTCAGAGGCACGGCGGCGTCGATGGCGAAACCGTCGGCCTCGATTTCGGAAGCCGTATGGCCGAAGCGCTCGCTGAGGTGCATGTTCGAAGCTGCCACAAGCACTGTGTGGCCTCGGCGGCGCATCTCCACGGCCAAAGGCTTCAGCAGCCCCCAGTCGGCGCGGGTGGTGGTGACGAAGCAGAGGCGGCTCATTTGCCGAGCGGGCGCAGAGCGCCGGTGTAGGAGTCCATCACATAGCCCGACACGGCTATGTCGGCGGGCATCAGAGGATGGTTGCGGATAAGGTCGACAGTCTCTTCTATGGCGGCATCGGTGTCCTCGAAGCCGTGGAGCCAGCCGCGCAGGTCGATGCCGCAGTGCTCCATCAGAGTGATGTGCTCCTGCGACACACCGCGGCTGCGCATTGCATCGAGCATATGGGCGGCGTCCATGCCCTGCACGCCGCATCCTGTATGGCCGATGACCATAATCTCGTTAACTCCCAGCTCGAAGACGGCGATGAGGAGGCTTCGCATAGCCGAGTCGAAGGGATTGGTGATGGTTCCACCGGCGTTCTTGATGATTTTCACATCGCCGTTGCGCAGGCCCAGTGCGGCGGGCAGCAGCTCGACCAGGCGTGTGTCCATGCAGGCCACGATGGCAAGTTTCTTGTCGGGATACTTGTCGGTGGCGAAGCGCTCGTAGCCCTTTTCGGCCACGAAGCGGCGGTTGTATTCAAGGATTTGGTCTATCATGTTTTGAAAAACGGCGGACACATGCCGTGTCCGCCGTCTGTATTACGGGTTATGTCGCTTATTCGAATTCGATGAGGACAGCGTCGGTGCCGACAACGTCGTCGGGCTTGACGAAGACGCGCTTCACCACGCCGTCGCGTTCGGCGGTTACGTCGTTCTCCATCTTCATTGCCTCGTAGACGAGGAGAATCTTGCCCTTGGTCACCTTGTCGCCGGGAGCCACGGACACCGAGAGGACACGGCCGCCCATGGGAGCCTTGAGTGTCGGGCCGGTGATGGGCGAGTTGTCGACGGCTGCGGTTTCGGCAGCTGCGGCGACGGTCTCTGCGGGACGCGAAGCCTCGAACTCTTCCTTGCGGCGGTTGCGGAGGAAGGTCTTGGCCACGTTGGGCAGCAGCTCGAGCAGCAGTTCCTCTTCCTTGTTGGAGGCGAGTTTCACGTTGCCGAACTCGGCCACGGCGGGGTTCTCGGGCTTGCGGTAGCCGGACACGTCGTAGGGTTTCTCGACGGGGCTGCCGGTGATTTTCTCGCGGAAGGCGGGGTCGACGGGCACGGGAGTCTTGCCGTACTCACCCTTGACGAGCGATATGAACTGGTTGTTGGCGTTGGCGTAGTCGGGGTTGCCTTTCTTGCGGTTGAGGGCCACGATAACTGCCTGCGAGCCTACAATCTGGCTGGTAGGGGTCACAAGGGGCACCAGACCGGCGTCGCGGCGCACCATGGGGATGAGCTTCATGGCGTCCTCGAGGAGGTCGGAAGCGCCGAGCGACTTGAGCTGGGCAACCATGTTGGAGTACATGCCGCCGGGAACCTCGGCGTTCTTGACGATTTCGTTGGGCTTGGGGAAGCCGAAGTAAGCCTCGATGGCGTGGCATTCGTCGAGCAGGGTCTGCTCGTCGCCGGCCTTGGCGGCCTCGACAGCCTTGTCGAAGTGGGCCTCGAGATCGGCGGGCAGGGGTGCCAGCGGGTCGAAGTCCTTGGGCATGGGGTTGAGGTCGAATTCCTTGAGGCTCTCGCGGGCTGCGCGGAGGTTCTTGCGGATTTCGCCCACAGCCTTCATGTCGCATTCGAGCTCTACGCCGAGCTTCTGACAGAAGATGTAGATGAGTTCGATGGCGGGAGCTGCGGAGCCTTCGCCGAACCACCAGATGTTGGTGTCGAGGATGTCGACGCCGTTGAGGATGGCCATCACGCCTGCTGCGAGGCCGTAGCCGGGGGTGCAGTGGGTGTGGAAGTCGACGGGCACGCTGACGCTTGCCTTGAGGCGCGAGATGATGGATGCGGCACGCGAGGGAGTCACGAGGCCGGCCATATCCTTCAGAGTGATGATTTTAGCGCCGAGGCGTTCCATCTCGACAGCCTTGTTGACAAAGTAGTCGTCGGTGAAAATCTTTTCGGGTTCCTGAACCTTCTTGCCGAAGAGGCGGCCGAAGAAGCCGGGCTTCTCGGCGGGAGCATCGGTCTTGGGATCGACGGTGTAGCAGACAGCGCCGTCGGCGATGCCGCCCAGCTCGTTGATCAGGCGGATGGACTCGCGTACATTGTCGATGTCGTTGAGGGCATCGAAGATACGCATCACATTGAGGCCGTTGGCGATAGCCTCCTTATAGAAACCTTCCAGAACGGAGTCGGGATAGGGAACATAGCCGAAGAGATTGCGGCCGCGCGAAAGGGCCGACAGGAGCGACTTGCCTTCCATGGCCTTGGAGATGGTGCGCAGGCGGTTCCAGGGCGATTCGTCGAGATATCGCATCACGGAGTCGGGAACTGCGCCGCCCCAAACCTCCATGATATAGAAGCCTGCGTTCTTGTAGTAAGGCAGGAGTTTGTCTATCTCAGCCTGGCTGAGACGGGTTGCGAACAGCGACTGCTGGCCGTCGCGGAGCGTAAGGTCGCGGATTTTCAGTTTTCGTGTTGCCATATTTTCTAATTATGAAATGAACACTGTTAGTATCTATGCCGCAAATATAAGACAATATTTCGGATTTAAAGAATTATTTCTGTATTATTCCGCAAAATCTTCACTTTTTCCCCAAACGCCCGCCTACGACATACCGGGAAGCCGCTTTGCGGCCGTCAGTAAGAGATTGATTGATTACACTCCTTTAAAAGTTCGCAGATTTCTTTGTTGAGAAATAGACGCCGTTCCCCAATATTTGGGGTTTCGCAAAATTTATGTAAATTTGCATTTATAATATCCTTATCTTTCGGAGAATGACAAAAGACGAACTGCTCGCAAGACTCAAAGATATAGAATGGAACGATTTCGAAGTCAAAGAGGCTTCGGGCGGGCTTCCAAAATCCATGTGGGAAACAGTCGGAGCTTTCTCCAATACTGTCGGGGGCTGGATTGTACTCGGAATAAAAGAAAACAGAATCGATAGCGTTTCAAACTACGAAGTAGTGGGTGTCGATAAAATCGAAAAAATGGAACAGGATGTCATCAACACCGTACGTTCCGTATCTAAATTCAATGTTCCCATACCTGCTACAGCACAGAGATTCGTCATTGACAACAAAGATATACTTGCTATCCACATCCCGGGTTCAGGCAATAAACCTGTCTATTTCGGAAATACGCTCACCAACACTTACATACGTGTTGGAAGCGGAGACCGCAAAGCCACGGATATTGAAATTGAGATTCTTTTACGAGAGAAAACGTTTGGAACCAAATCGGAAATGGAAGTAGAAGGTACTTCCTTTGATGATATTAATCAACAGTCTCTGCAGACATATAGACAACGAATCAAGGACTACAATCCTATTTTTAGATATAATGACCTATCCGATGAGGAATTCTGTATAAAAACAGGTATAATAAGCCGAGGCAACCTAAGCTATGGCGGACTGCTGATGTTTGGAAAGGGAGAGTCAATCCAAAAATACATCCCTCATTTTTGGATTGACTATATTGAGATACCAGGCACCTCCTATTCCGATGCTGATTGCCGCTATACTTACAGAATGTCTGAACAGGAAAATATCTGGGAATATTTCAAAGTCCTTTTACAACGATTGCGGCTTTATGTTGACAACCCGTTTATGGCGGGGCCGGATGGCTTTTCGCCTGAAGACAACTCTCAGCTTTATTGCCTGAGGGAAGGACTGGTTAATTTACTTGCACATGCCGATTACTTCAGCCCTATGCATTCAACAATCCGCGTGTTCTCAGACAGAATAGAATTTCAAAATCCCGGGATGTTCGCAGTTCAAATTTCAGACAAGCCGGGAAAGGTTAAATCAGTTCCACGCAATCCCAACATCATCGCGTTCTTCCGCTACGCTCGTCAGGGTGAAAATGCGGGATACGGGATTGACAAGATTCTCAGATGGAATAAGCTTACAGGACTGAAAGTAGAATTTGACAGTGACATCATGTCTTCAACCGTCACATACCCGTTGCCGTCAAATAAAGGTGGTCAGAACGGTGGTCAGAAACGCACGGACAGCAGCACAGATTCCGCTTACAATCAAAGCTCTGCCTCCACTGACAAGAATCAGAATGAGGTAGTCGGAAAAGGTGGTCAGAAAAACTCGGACAGCACACGTTCAAGAATCATCGAGGCAATGAGAAATAAACCGGAGATTTCGCGCAAGGAGCTTTCCGCAGTTGTCGGAATTTCTCAGTCTGCGATTCAGAAGCACATCAAATATCTTAAAGGAGCTGAAGTCATTATCCGGGTCGGAAGCGACCGAAAAGGGTTATGGAGAGTCATAAAATGAAAAAAATTATTAAGTCTTTGTCGGTATGAACGGAAAGACTGACAATATGCCCCGGGGGATGCATGTGCTGCACTGCATCTACTCGATGGAGGTGGGCGGCGCCGAGACCATGCTGGTGGATATCATCAACGGTCAGGTGGCACGCGGCCTGCGCGTGACGCTGCTGGTTGTCAACAGCGGCATCAACGAGGACCTTATGGCCAAGCTGGACAGCCGCGTGCACGTGGAGCGCATGAACCGCCGCCAGGGCGACAAGCCGCTGCTGATGATGGCGCGGCTCAATGTGTTCATCGCCCGTCTGTGGCCCGACATCATCCATGTGCACCACCACAAGTTCTGCCGTCTGATTCAGGTGCGCCGCGGCAGGGTGCTCCTGACTGTGCACGACGTGAATACGCCGATGGTCTACTGCGCGGGCTCGCGCATGGTGGCCATCACCGCCGCCGTCGAGGAGGACATACGCCGACGCATCGCCGACGCCCGCGTCGAGACCATCTACAACGGCATCCGCACCGCCGACATTCCTGCGCGACGTTCCGCCGAGGCTCCGAGCCCGCTGCGGCTGGTGCAGGTGGCACGGCTCAATTCCGACAAGAAGGGGCAGGACGTGCTCGTCCGCGCCCTCGGCGAGCTGCGCCGCCGCGGCATCACCGACGTCGAGGCAAGCTTCATCGGCACCGGCCCCGACCTTGAGATGCTGCGCGGACTGGCAGAGGAGGAGGGCGTGGCCGGCCAGGTGCATTTCGAGGGTCTGCGCGACCGCGACTACATCTACGCCCATCTGTGCGACTACGACGCCATGTGCCACCCCTCGCGCTGGGAGGGCTTCGGGCTGACCATCGCCGAGGCCATGGCCGCCGGCCTGCCGCTTGTGGTGACCGAGGGCGACGGCCCGTGGGAGGTGGCCGACCGCGGCCGCCTGTGCCTGTCCTTCGCCATGGGCGACCACGCCGCCTGCGCCAACGCCATCGCCGCCCTGCGCGCCGACTGGCAGGGTGCCGAGGCACGCGCCGCCGAGGCCCGCGAGCATGTGCGCCGCTTCGACATCGCCAACACCGTCGACAATTATATAGACTATTACCGCCGCCTGTCACACTAAAAACGCCCGTCCGAACGTTATTAAGTACATCAATCCGACTTCGACGTATGTTCAATTTTTTCAGCCGCAAAGCCAAGGAGCCGATAGAGTTCTGCTTCAATACCGACATCCACTGCCACATCGTGCCGGGAGTGGACGACGGCTCGCCCGACGCAAAGACTTCGGGCGACCTTGTCGAACGCATGCAGAAGTGGGGCATCAAGCGCATCTTCGCCTCGCCGCACGTCACCCAGTACACTTTCGAGAACTCGCCCGAGACTATAGAGCCCGCCATGGCCGAGCTCAAGGCCGAGCTCGACGCACGCGGCAACGGCATCGAGGTGGGCCACTCGGCCGAATACCGCATCGACGACCTCTTCAGCAGCATACTCGGAAAGGGCAATCTGATGACGCTGCCCGGCAACTACCTGCTCATCGAAAATCCCTTCGCACAGGAGCCCTGGAACCTCGACGAGCTCGTGTTCGACCTGCAGGTCAAGGGCTTCCGCCCCATTCTTGCCCATCCGGAGCGCTATCTCTACTGGGCCAACAAGAAGAAACGCTACGTCGACCTGCACCACGCCGGCCTGATGTTCCAGATTAACATCCTCAGCCTGGCCAAGGCCTACGGCAAGGAGGAGTGCAAGATTGCCGAATACCTCATCAAGGAGGGCATGGCAAGCTTCGCGGGCACCGACGTGCACCGCGCCTCGCACGCCGACATCATCGACAAGTACCTGACCGGCTCCGAGGCCCGCGCCCACATGGCCGACCTCGGCAATCAGCTGCTCAACGACACTGCATTCTGATTATTTCGGAATAATAAGGCCTCTGCCCCGCCCCGCCGTCGTGCAAAAACGATTGCGGGGCTTTGTTTGTTATAATATGTAACCAAAATTACAAAGTCATGAAGGCAAAGATAATGATAATGGCAGCTGCGGCGCTCGCACTGAGTGCCTGTGCCGACCTCGGCTTCGGCGTCGACCTCGATTCGGGAGGCGCATCGCCTTATTTCTACGGCAGCGACGGTCCATTCTACGGCGGCTGGAACGGCGATCCCTACTGGGGCATGAGTCTGCCTTCGTGGGGCTACTTCCCGTCGTACCGTCCGTCGCGTCCGCCACTGGCGGGCAACGGTCCCGGCTCGATATGGGATCCCAATCCCGGCCCGGCACTGCCGCCCAACCGCCCGGGTACGGGCGCACCGCGCCCGCATCAGGCCACCAACCCCGGCGCCGGAGCAGGCACACGCCCCGGCAACGGCGGTCTGCCGACCGGCATCACGCTGACGCCGGCCAACCCG
>JAIDUY010000236.1 GCA_029059965.1 Muribaculaceae bacterium | reverse complement strand
AGATGCGTCTAAGCCACAGCTTCTATGTAGTCAACGTCCCAGTTCATGTGGCGCAGGGCGGCGGGGGCATACTGATGGAAGTAGCCTTCGATCAGGAAGCCGGGCACGCCGTGCTTGAGGACGCCGAGATAACCCTTGTAGCCGCGGGCGATGGAGCCGCTGCCGTAGAAGTTGAGGTCACCGCGGATGTTGGGGTTGTTAGTCGAATATGCGGTCCAGCCTTCGTGGGTGTTGGCCATGTGGTAGGGCCATACCTTCTGGGCCATTTCGCGGCTTGCCTGCGAGTGTTCGGCAACCAGGCCTTCCTCGACGTGGCAGTCGTCGTAGCCGCGATAGAGTACGATGGGGAAGTTGGTAGTCTTCCAGCCGCTGTTGTCCACTGCGTTGGAGTGGATGGAGATGAACATGTCGAAGTTATTGGCATCGACTTCCATGGCGATCTCGGGGAGGGAGCGGTTGTAGTACTCGAGGTCGGCGGGAGCGTTGTTGCCGAGCTGGTTCTTGGTACCGTTGTCATCGTGGTAGGGACCGCACTTTACGTGGCTCATCACGATGTTGTTGCTCATGTCGCGGGCAGCGCCGATCATGTGGCGGTCGCCGGTCTGGTTGAGGGTCTCGTCGAATTTGAGACCCATGGCGCGGAGTTTCTCGAGCACGCCGAAGCCCTTGCGGAGGTTGGTGTTGGATTCGAAGAAGCTCAGTGTGTCCGTGTTGTAACGGCTGTATGCGCCGTGGCCCTTGATGGGCATGGGGCGGTCGTTGGCGGTCCAGGAGCCGTGTCCCGGGTTGATGTAGACGCGGAGCTCGTCGGCTGTCGAGGCCATGGCCGAAAGGCTGAGCACGCCAAGTGCGGCTGCAATCAGGAGTTTTTTCATGGCCGTTTATTATTTGAGGTTAATGATGAACAGACGGCCTTCGGGAGTAGCGAACGCGATGTTGCGGCCGTCGGCGCTTGCCGAGGGATAGAGGGCGATTACGTCGTCGGAAGTGAGGGTCTGACGCACGCCTTCGAGGTTGGAAGCGATGATGGAGGACGAAGTGATGAATTCGCCGTCGTCGACGTCATTCATGCCTACGATGGTTTCATTGTCGAGCCACTTTGCGGCGCGGAGCATGCCGAGGGGGCGTACGTTGCTGCCGTCGGTGTCGCAGACGAAGCATCCGCGGCCTGCCAGATAGTAGACAATCTTGGTGCCGTCGGGGCTGAGCTGAGGCCAGAGGTAGCTGCCGCGGCCCTGGGGGTCGAGGGTGACGGTGCGGCCGTCGAC
>JAIDUY010000235.1 GCA_029059965.1 Muribaculaceae bacterium | reverse complement strand
TAACTTTGCGGGTGGAAACAGAATTTATAAAACTTATAAGACCTATAAAACCTATAAGACCTATAATATTTATAAAATCTGTAAA
This sequence comes from Muribaculaceae bacterium, assembly GCA_029059965.1. Lineage (GTDB taxonomy): Bacteria > Bacteroidota > Bacteroidia > Bacteroidales > Muribaculaceae > CAG-873. The sequence goes on along the minus strand of JAIDUY010000235.1, from coordinate 1,971 downwards.
CTGACTTTTCTTATGGCCGAGAAGCTGAATCATCCGGGCGATGTCGACGATTGGAATGTGTATCGCAAGTGTGCCATTATCTGCGATGTGACGGAGCATTTCATCAACAGTTTCTTGCCCCAGTGCCGCACTATCGACCAGATGAGACAGGCAGCCCGCTCCGGCAAGCAGAATTTAGTGGAAGGTCTTGCCGATATAATCGTTTCTTTTGAAATGGGTTACAGACTTATCGGCGTTTCGAGAGGTTCCTTGCGGGAATTGCGCGAGGATTACAAGGATTTCCTCCGACAGCATGATATGGAGATATGGTCTTTTGATGACAAGCGCACTGTAAGATGCCGCACTTATTCGTCCTCCGGCCAGCTATCCATAAAAGCCTACACTGATATATGCAAGGCCAAAGAGCCCGACGCTATCGCCAACGTGATGATTACTCTTATAAGTCAGGTAGATGCGGCTATTACGAGTCTCATGAAGGACTTTGAGGAGGAATTCAGACAGACCGGCGGAATCAAGGAGAAGCTGACCCAAATCAGGCGCACGTGGCGCAAGGATAATTTGGGATACTGAAACGATGTGAGTATGCGGTTAGCCTATCTTGAGGGGCGGGAGAGGCGCGAGAGGATGTAGGCGGTGGAGGCGGTGCCGTCCATGGTGGGCTCGTTGGTGGAGTAGTCGGAGTAGTCGTCGTGGTAGACGGCACGGCCGTGGAAGGGGGCGAAGCTGTCGGGACGGCGCAGGTGCACACCCCAGAGCGAGTTATAGATATTGTCGTAGACGGGACCGTCGACGATGCCTCCGGCGAGCCATTCGCGTCCGGGACGTCCGGCGACGGTGCGGTCGGTCATGGCCGAATGCGGGTCGACGGGCGAGGGGAGTCCGAATTCAGAAGGCATTATTATCATGACCTGTCCCCAGGGGTTGAGGCCGAAGAGCCAGTCGCGCGCGGCAGTCTCGGCTTCGACGAAGGTGGTGTCGCCCGTCAGGTCGCGGTAGAGCATGGCCTGCGTCAGGAAGGCCACGCCGAGGTTGTTGGAACACCATATGAAGGGCACGCCGTAGCGGAAAGCGTTGGCGCGGCCGCGGCTGTCGGTGAGGTCGAGGCCGCGGTGCATATAGCCCTTGAATTCCTTGCGTAGACTTGAGTCGGCATTGGCGGCGATGAGGTAGTGACCGAGGTTGACGAAGGGATACCACTGGTAGTGACGCGCCGAGTCGGCACCCATCCACGGCGTTGTCGGCTCGAGACGGCCGAACACACCAGCCTCGGGCCAGCGGCGCAGCGAGGCGGCGGCGAGCTCGACATCGTCGACCCAGTTGTCCTCCTCGTAGAAGTAGGGGCTTACGCAGGGAGCGGTCTGCGAGGCTCCGGGACGGGCCAGGGCATGGCCGATGGCGGCTTCGGCACGGCGGCGGAGGTCGGCGGCGAAGGCGCTGTCGCTTTTGGCGAACACATCGGCGCCGAGGGCGAAGGCCGAGGCGAACTTGGCGATGGACGAAGCGCTGCCGGTGCTGCGGTTCTTGTTGCCGAGCAGGCCGTAGGGCTCGCCCGCGACGGGGTAGACGGGGCGTGCCCCGGCGGGACCGAAGCCGTAGTCGACATTATCGTCGGCGGGCAGGCCTGCGAAGCGGTGGTCGCGGTCGTCGGCAATCTGGTTGAAGTAGAGCCCGTCGGCGGGATTCATGCGCCGCATCCATTCGAGTCCCCAACGGGCCTCGTCGAGGATGTCGGGCACGCCGTTGGCACCCGGAGTGCCGTCGGCGCCGTAGCCGTCGGCCCAAGCGCCGGGATTCATGGAGTAGGCGAACAGAAGCTGATAGACCGTATTAGCCGAGGTGGGGAGATACTGGAGGTAGTCGGAAGCGTCGTGCCATCCGCCGCGGACGTCGATGCTGTCGCCGTCGGCCTCGCCGCTGAGAACGCGCACGCCGTCGTGCTGATGGCAGAGCGCGTTGTGGACGGGGTTGAAG
>JAIDUY010000234.1 GCA_029059965.1 Muribaculaceae bacterium | reverse complement strand
GCTCCTTTATCACAAGACAAAAATCACTCAGAGATATGCGACCCCAGCATTAACAAATATTGGGGAACCGGCTCTTAACTTTTGGAGCGCTTAGAAGCGGATAGTGGCCGAGAGGAGGCCATGCAGCCCGGGCATGGGGAGGCCGGGCAGGATTTCGGGTCGACGGCACAGCATGTTGCGCACTTCGAGGCCGGCGGAGAGGCGCTCGCTGAAGGCGTAGGTGGCGTCGAGATGCAGGTCGCTGACATTGCTCAGGTTCAGGCGGGCATCGGTGTCGCCGCCGAGCGCTGCCGCGGTGTAGCACGAGCGCGAGGCACGCAGCTCCCAGCCTATGCCTACGGCAAGCGGTTCTATGAGGCGGGCTTTGGCGGCGATGTCGGCCACGAAGCGGGCGCGGTCGGGGCTGTCGGGGTCGGCATGGGCGAAACCTCCCTGATTGAAGCGGGCATTGGCCGAGATGTCGAGATTCATCCAGTCGAACTTATAGCCCAGCGAGAGCTTTGTCCACCAGAGCTTGAGGTCGACGGGCAGAAAGCACACCACAGTCGAGGCGACAGGCATGGCAGCTCCGTCGGTGACGGTGTATCCTGCCGAGAAGCCCGCGCGGAAGCCTCCGGTGCCTCCATAGCGCAGTCCGAGTTCGGCGCGCACGGGTGTGCGGCGCAATTCGCTGACGGCGAATGGATTGACAAAGGGGCTGTAGTCGAAGCGGCGCCGCAGGCTGTTGAAGTCGGTGCCGCCGTCGGCGCGCACATATGCGGCGAAGCGCCCGGTGGGAGTCCACGAGGCAGACACGGCGGGCCTTACGGCCAGGTTCGAACAGTCGGCGCCGTCGACGATGTCCAGAGCCAAACCGAGCCGCAGCCTAAGCGAGGGCGAGCGGTAGACGAAGGCGGGCGTCACCGTCGCGACGGTCGTACCGCTATACTTGGGAGCGGCATAGGCGAGCACGGCCAGGGGGTAGACCTCGGTACCGCTGCGGTGCATGTGCGAGGCGTCGACGGCGAGTTCGCCGCCGATGCGGCCGTCGGAGCTGTAATATGCCCCGGAAAGCGAGCCTTTGACAAGCGTGTTGGCCGAGGCCTCGTAAGAACTCGAGTAGCCGAGGACAGGCTTGGATGCGCCGAGGCGGTCGACAGCGGCCGCGATGCGATAGGAATAGCGCACGGCCGCGCGTCCGAACGACGCGGAGGCACGGAAGCTGTTGAAAGCCTGGGTCTGCTCATCGAAGCGCACCGAGGGCGACTTGAGCGCCGTGTGGGTGTAGTCCGCCTTGACTTCGAGGCGGTGCGCCCCGAAATGCTGACGCAGATGCGCCTGCACGCCTATGGCGTTGTCGCTCATGGTCATGCTTCGCTCGGCGCCATGCGCGTTCCACGACTGACCGCCGAAGGCGGCCGATGCACCGAGGAGCGTGCGGCTGTTGTCTATCAGTCGGTAACCAAGCTGTGCACCAAGGTTGTACACGGGAAAGTAGCCGAGGGTGGCATAGCCGCGGTAGGGCGAGGGCTCGGGAAGTCCGTCCGAGAGGCTCGGCGCTGTTTCAAACACCGATGCGGGATAAAGCACACTTCCGTCGAACTCACTGATAGAGAGGCTTGTGCCAAGCGCAGAGGGGCGGAGTACGGAGGGTCGCACGGTACCAAGCGGGGCGGCCGAGGTCTCGACCGGGGTGATGGTACGGTCGACGGTGATTTCGGTCGACAGGGTCTGTCCCGAAGCCGAGGCCGTTGCGGCGGCAGCGATGAATGCTGCGATATATTTCAGAGTGTCAGATGTTTTCATTGCTCGGAGAGTTGTTCGAGGCGCTGTTCGGCCATTACACGGATATCAGTTTCGTTGCCGGGATAGTTCTGAAGGAGGGCGCGGAGATATTCGCGTGCCTCGAGCTTCTTGTCCTGCGAGGCAAGGATGTCGCTGCGCAGGATGAAAGCCCTCGCTATCCAGTATCTGTGCGGGCTGCGGCTCGATGCAAGAGCCGTAGCGGCCTCGTCGGCCTCGTCGATGCGGCCGAGATTGTAGAGAGCCTCGGCGGCGGCATATGCACTCTTTGCGCCGTAGAGGTCGTCGGTATCGTCGGCCACGCTCTGCCACAGCTCTATGGCCCGGGACATACCGAGGGAGTCCTCGCTCAGATAGAGGGCGCGGGAATAGGTGGCCTCGTTGATGGCGGCGTTGGTGGCGGCGCTCGATTCGAGCACACGCTCGGCGGCCTGCCCGGAGAGGGAGGTGTCGCCGAGGTCTCGGGCGGCGCGGAGTATGCCCATGCGGGCGCGCAGAGCCATCGCGGGCGTGGAAGCCTTGGGCTCCAGCTCCTGCCATCGGGCGAGGGCTTCGGGCGTGCGGTCGGCGACGTAGTCGGCCTCGGCGAGAAGTGCGAGTGCGCTTTCGGCCTCGGGAGCATCGGGATAGTCGACGAGGAAGCGCTCCATCGGCGCCGCGTCACCGGCCTGCAGGGCTCTTTCGGCAGAGCCGTAGGTAAGAGTGGCGGCCTGACGGCGGTCGACGGCAGGGGCTCCTTCGACGGAATTCATGAATGCGAGATACTCGTCTCCCCTGCCCCTGTCGGCCATGATTCCGCGCAGCAGCGAGGAGGCCTGGGCGGCCTCGTCGGAAGTGGGGAAGCGACGCACGACTTCCTTGTAGGCGTCGGCGGCAGCATCGAGCTGTCCGCTCTCGAGAAGCACCATGGCTTTCTGTATGTAGCCCCTTCGGCCCTGGGATGTCAGCGGGAAGCGCTCGGTAAGGGTGTCGTAGGTGGCGACAGCGTCGGCTGTGCGGCCGAGCGCCACCTGCGCGGCGGCACGCTCAAGAAGAACGTCGGGCATGAGCGAGGAGGTCGGGAAAGCACGTTCGAACTCATCGAGAGCGCGCAGGTCGGCTGCGTAATCGCGCTGATAGCCTGACATGCGGGCACGCTGGAATGCGGCATAGTCGCCGCTTGCGCGGTCGGCGGCGAAAGCGCGGCCATAGAGGGCGGCAGCGTCGCCGAAACGGGAGTTGTAGTAGGCGATGTCGGCACGGCGGTTGAGGATGTCGGCAAGCTCCTTGCCGCTGAAGGCATTGGAACTTTCCGCAGCCGCGAAGGCGGCGTCGGCGGCATCGTAGCGACGGCGGGCGAACTCGGCATAGCCGAGGGCATAGTTGGCAGCGGGACGGTTCGTCGCGGCCTGCGAGCGGAGGTAGGTGTTGAAGCGCGAGGCTGCGGCGGCATGGTTGCCCTTGGCGGCAAGCACACGTCCCTGCCACAGAGTGATTTCCGATGTCAGAGCGGCATCGCCGGGCATGTCTGCGGCGCGGTCGAGGTAGCGGGTGGCCGCGTCGGGATTCCCTGCGTTCAGTTCCTGACATCCAAGAAGATACAGCAGGTGGCGTGTTGCCTCCCTGACTTTCCTCGACGGATTGTCGATGGCCTCAAGTCGCTCAAGTGCAAGCATATAGTCCTCGTCGGCGAGATAGCCTTCGGCGAGGTACTCGCGCACACGGTCGCTGTACGGGCCTGTCGGATAGTCGGCAAGGAAGGCCTCGAATGTCGAGGCCGACGAGCCGAAGGGCAAGGAGCCGCCCTTGGACTTGGCAACGGCATAATTATAGAATGCCTGCCGGCGCACCTCCGGGTCGGACGGCGAGGCCTTAATGGCTTTGTCGAAAGCCGCCACGGCCGCATCATGCCGTCCGGTGGCGACAAGGGCCTGGCCGAGCATCAGCGACGCGCTCTGTCCGAGCACGCCCGCGGCATTTTCGGCGGCCGGAGTGAGGAGTTCGACGGCCTCGTCATATTTTCTATTCTCAAAGGCGTCGACACCAAGCATATAGCGCACCGTATTGGCGGGCGCAGGCGCAAGGTCCATATGCCTGCGCAGGTGCGTGAGTGCCTCGCCGAAGCGTCGCTGACGCCACAGCGCTTCGCCGGCCACAGCTTCGAGGGTGGCGGCTTCGGCATCGGACAGGCCGTTGAGCGAGAGGCCTCTGCGCGCGGATTCGAGGGCAAGGTCGTTGTTGCCTCCGGCGAGTTCTATCTGCGAGATGTAGATGTCGCGCCGACGTCCCGGCTCGGTGCGCGGGTCGGAGGCGGCGAGGTAGCGGCGGGCAGTGGAGAAGTCGCCCTTGGCGAAGGCTATGGTTCCGAGATAGAAATTCGCGGCGGGACGCAGCGTACCGGGCATAGCGGCGGCAGCGGCGAAGGCTGCCTCGGCACGGTCGGTATGCCCCTCGGCGAGGAGGCAGATGCCGAAGTCGTAGGAGCGCCGGGCCTGCGCGGCGCCGTCGAGCGCCTCGGGGTCTATGTCGCGAATCAACTGTGCCGCAAGGCTGTAATCGGCCTGAGCAAGGGCACATTCGGCCATGCGGAGGCGAGCCAGCGAGCGTGCCGGCGAGGTCGGGTCGAGTTCGAGCCAGGCGGCGTAGGCCTCGGCGGCTTCGCCGTAACGGGCAAGGCCGAACAGACTTTCGGCTTCGAACCACGCGGCCTGCCGGGCTTCGGAAAGTCCTGCGGGCAAGGCAAGTGAGCCGAGGGCGTCGAGCGTACCGGGCCATACGGCAAGTGCCGCATAGGCGTCAGCGCGGTCGAGCGCGCCCGCCGTTGTGGGCGACAGTATCTGACCCTGCGCAGCAAGGGCCAGAGCCAGCATAATGAGAGAGAATCCTTTGCGCATATGTCTAAATTTCCGCCCTGCCGCGGAGGGGTCCGTGGCAGGGCGGAGGATATACCTTATTTATATAGTTCAGATAACGCCTTCCTCATCGGACTTGATGGGCTCGGCGGCGACTTCGGCTTCGACCTTGTCGGAGGTGACGCGCTCAAGCCAGCGCACCATGCTGAACATCACGCCCATGGAGATGACGCAGACGAGCATGAACACGCCCCAGCAAATCCACAGCGACCAGTTGTTGTACATCAGCGGGCCGAGGGGGAGCAGCAGGTTGCCGACGGCGGTGGCGCCCAGCCAGAGGCCCTGGCACAGACCCTGCATGTGGCTCGGAGCGACCTTCGACACGAAGGAGAGGCCCAGAGGCGAGATGAAGAGTTCGGCTACGGTGAGGAAGAAGTAGAGCACAATCAGCACCCAGGGGCCGGCCTTGAGGGAAGCGGCCTCGCCGACGGGCAGCTCCTTGAAGAGGTTTGCCGAGGGGTAGTCCATAATGCTTGAGAAGATGGCGAGGAAGAGGTAGGCTATGGCGGCCAGACCCATACCGATGGCAATCTTGCGGGGTGTGGAGATTTCGATGCCGCGGTTGCTGAGGGCACTGAAGAGGAGCATGATGACGGGGGTGAGCACAATCACGAAGAAGGGGTTCACGGCCTGCCATATTTCGGGGGCGATGGTGTCGGTGACGCAGAAGTCGCGGGCGAAGAGGCTCAGCGAGGTACCGTTCTGGTGGAAGGAGAACCAGAAGAAAATTACAACGGCGAGCACTGCGAGCAGAGCGTAGAGGCGCTGGCGGATTTCGCCGGCCATGGCGCGGCGCTCGGCGTCGGAAATCCTGACGGATTTCGAAGCGGCTTCTTTCTTTGCGGGGGTGGGGAGCATCTTCTTGGACATCAGGAAGATTACCAGCGAGATGAGCATGGCGGCCACCGAAGCGATGAAGGAGTAGTGGATACCGGTGTTGAACACCTCGAGGTACTGTGTGCAGAATGCCGAGATGGCCTCGTGCTCGCCGGCTGTGACGCTGCCGCCGGTCTGGCTGATGAGGTCCATCAGGTTGTCGGCGTCCTGCTGGTTCATGTTGCCGGTGACGCTCAGGTACTTGTGGCAGAGTTCGGGGAGCTGTGCGTTGTAGCTCAGATTGTGTACGCCCAGCCACCAGCTGCGCAGCATGGGAGCCACGAAGGGAGCGATGAGGCCGCCGATGTTGATGAATACATAGAAAATCTGGAAGCCCGAGTCGCGGCTTGCCGAGTAGCGGGGATTGTCGTAGAGCTGACCGACAAGTGCCTGAAGGTTACCCTTGAACAGGCCGTTGCCGAAAGCGATGAGGAACAGCGCCACGCAGGTCATCGGGAGCAGCCAGCCGATATTGTCGGAAGTGGAGAGGATGGGAATTGCCAGCACGGCGTAACCGAAGGTCATGATGATGAGACCCGAGGCGATGGTGCCCTTGTAGTTGCGGGTTTTGTCGGCGATGACACCGCCGACGAGACTCAGAAGATAGATGCCCGCATAGAAGCAGGAGTAGATAATCGTGCTCTGTTCTTCGGCAAGACCGAACTTGGAACAGAGGAAGAGCACCAGAACGGCGTTCATGATGTAGTATCCGAAACGCTCGCCCATATTGCTCAAGGCGGCAGGTATCAGACCTTTGGGTTGGTTGGCAAACATGGAATTAAAAATAAGTCGTGTATAGTTTTTTCAAGTTTACAGCGGCTAATTTATAAAATTCCCCGCACATACGCAAATTTCACTCGCCGCAGCGCCGTCTTCAAAGGCTTTGCGAAAGCCAAAAAGCAGCATTTCCACTATCTTTCTGCCGCCTGAGGCAGTGAATACGGAGGGAAGTTTTATCTTTTGTTGCGATTTATTTGGGGTGCTCGGCGGCATTGGCTATCTTTGCAGGACGAGGCGAACCCTTGACGCCGCGCCCACATTTTCCCCTTATGATTGACCCCGTTTATTCCCCGGCTCCGGACCGCTACGACTCCGGAATGACTTACCGCCGCTGCGGACGCAGCGGCATCCTGCTGCCGGCCATCTCCCTTGGCCTGTGGCACAACTTCGGCGATGTCGACCCGCTGGCCGAATCGCTCCGCAAAGCCCACTTCGCTTTCGACCGCGGCATAACACACTTCGACCTGGCCAACAACTACGGCCCGTCCTACGGCTCGGCCGAGGATACTTTCGGAATCATCATGCGCAAATCTTTTGCGCCGTTCCGCGACGAGCTCTTCATCTCCACCAAAGCCGGCCACGATATGTGGCCGGGACCCTACGGCAACTGGGGCTCGCGCAAGTACCTCATGGCCAGCCTCGACCAAAGTCTTAAGAGGATGAATCTCGACTATGTCGACGTGTTCTACTCGCACCGCTACGACCCCGAGACGCCAATCGAGGAGACGCTGCAGGCTCTTGTCGACATCGTCCGCGCCGGCAAGGCCCTCTACGTCGGTATTTCCAAATACCCCCGCGACAAGGCCGAATATGCCTACGGCTACCTCGCCGAACGCGACGTGCCCTGCCTGCTCTACCAGGGTCGCTACAACATCTTCAACCGCGAGCCCGAGGACCATGGTATCATTGCCGACGCCCGCGCCAAGGGAGTCGGATTCATCGCCTTCTCGCCTTTGGCCCAGGGACTTCTGACCAACCGATACCTCAACGGCATACCCGCCGACTCCCGCATAGCCCGCGGCGGATACCTCAAGGAGGATGCACTCACGGGGACAACCCTCGACATGATTCGGCGCCTCAACGACCTTGCGGCACGCCGAGGCCAGACGCTGGCCGAGATGTCGCTGGCATGGCTGCTGCGCGACAAGGCCGTAACGAGCGTAATCGTCGGCGCAAGCTCCGTCGCCCAGCTCGACGACAATCTCAAGGCCCTGCGCAACACCGCTTTCTCGCCCGAGGAACTCGCCGAAATCGACGCCATAACAGGCCGCTGACGGCATCTCTCCCTCCCTACTCTACCAACAACGACAACACACCACTCTGCCATATGCCCGAACAAACCAAGCTCTTTCTGCTTGATGCCTACGCGCTTATCTATCGCGCCTACTATGCACTGATGCGTACACCGCGGACGACTTCCTACGGCCTGAACACCTCGGCTATCTTCGGTTTCGTCAATACTCTCGACGAGGTTCTGCGCAAGGAGAATCCCGGATACATCGCCGTCTGCTTCGACCCGCCCGGAGGCGCCACATTCCGACACGAGAAGTACGCCGAGTACAAGGCCGGACGCGACAAGCAGCCCGAGGACATCACTCTGGCGATTCCTTTCATCAAGCGCATTCTCGAGGCATACCGCATTCCGGTGGTGGAATGTCCGGGCTACGAGGCCGACGACGTCATCGGCACGCTCTCGCGGCGCGCCGAGGCCGAGGGTTTCACCACTTATATGATGACTCCCGACAAGGACTACGGGCAGCTCGTCACCGACCGCGTGCTCATGTATCGCCCGGCGCTCAAGGGCCAGGGCTTCGAGGTGCGCGGCCCCGCCGAGGTGTGCGAGCGCCACGGCATCTCGAATCCGCGTCAGGTCATCGACCTGCTCGCCCTCGAGGGTGATGCCTCGGACAACGTGCCCGGCTGTCCCGGCGTCGGCGAGAAAACAGCCGTCAAGCTCATCGCCGAGTTCGGCTCGGTGGATAATCTGCTCGCCAATACGGACAAACTAAAGGGCGCCCTCAAGACCAAAATCGAGGAGAACGTCGAACAGATACGCATGTCCGAATGGCTTGTCACCATCTGCACGGATGTGCCGCTGGACATCAAGCCCGACGACCTGCTGCGCCGCGAGCCCGACATCGACGCCCTGGCCGCCATCTACAAGGAACTCGAGTTCAAGACCTTCCTGGCGCGCCTAAAGCCCGAAGCGCCTGCGGCAGCCCCCGCGCCGGCAGCACCCGCGCCCGGCGAAAGCCTGTCGCTGTTCGACCTGGCCGAGGAGGTGCGTCCCGAAGAGCCCGCGGCCTTCACGCTCGAGCCTGTGTCTGTGCTGACGGCTCCGGACAGCATCAGCCGCTTCCTCGCCGAGGCTGCATCCGCCCGCACCGTGGGCATAAGCGTCGTGGCCGACGGCTCCGAGCCCATGACGGCTACCGTCCGCGGCATGGCCGTGGCCTATATTCCCGATGCTCTGCCCCTTGCCGACGGCGAGGATGCAGGACCGTCGCCCGTGACGGCCTACTTCGCCCTCGACTCCTCCACCGCACCGCTGCTGGTGGAGCCGCTATTGGCCAATCCCGCCGTGACGCTGGTAAGCGACGACCTCAAGCGCGACATGCTGCTGCTGCGCCGCATCGGCGCGGAACTCGACGGCGCCAGATACTTCGACACCGCAGTGGCCCACTATCTCTGCAATCCCGAGACACGCCACGACACCGAAGAACTGGCAATGATATATCTCGGAGCACGCATGAAGCTCTACGGCACCGCCGCCGCACAGCGCAACGCCGCCCTTACTCCCGACGAGGCTCCCGCCATCGCCGCCGAGCGTGCGGCCATGGTGCTGCGTCTGCGTCCACTGCTGTTGGCCGAGCTCGAGCGCAAGGAGCAGCACAAGCTGCTGGCAGACATCGAGCTGCCTCTGATAGAGGTATTGGCCGATATGGAGTGGGAGGGTGCGCGCGTCGACCCCGCCGAACTCCACAAGCTGTCGGGCGACCTCAGCGAGCGCCTCAAAGCTCTCGAAACCGAGGCTTACGACATGGCCGGGCGCCCCTTCAACGTTTCCTCGCCCTCGCAGGTAGGACAGATTCTCTTCGGCGAAATGCAGATCGACCCCAAGGCCCGCAAGACCAAGGGCGGAGCATGGTCCACCGCCGAAGACGTCCTCGAGAAATATGCCGCCGACATCCCCCTGGTGCGCCTCATCCTCCAGATTCGCGCCCTGCGCAAGCTCCTTGCCACCTACGTCGACGCCCTGCCCAAACTCATCAATCCCCGTACCGGTAAGCTGCACACCACCTACCGCCAGACGGTCACGGCCACCGGACGCCTATCGTCGACCAATCCCAACCTCCAGAACATCCCCATCCGCACCGACGACGGACGCGAGATTCGCCGCGCCTTCGTCGCCGACCCGGGCGATATGCTCCTCTCGGCCGACTACTCCCAGATTGAGCTCAGGCTGATGGCCGACCTCAGCGGCGACCCCGACATGGTCGAGGCTTTCGTCGAGGGACAGGACATCCACCGCGCCACGGCGGCGAAAATCTACCATATAGCCCTCGACGAAGTCACCGACACGCAGCGACGCAATGCAAAGACGGCCAATTTCGGCATTATATACGGTATTTCGGCATTCGGCCTGTCCGAACGCTTAGGCATCCCCCGCTCCGAGGCCAAGGCCCTCATCGAAGGCTATATGGCCACCTATCCGGGTGTGGCCGGATATATGAACGAGTCTATCGAGCGGGCGCGCCGCGACGGCTTCGTCAGCACTGTGTTCGGACGCCGCCGCTACCTGCCCGACATCAACTCGCGCAGCAACACCGTGCGCAGCTACGCCGAGCGCAATGCCATCAACGCCCCGCTGCAGGGCTCGGCTGCCGACATCATCAAGATTGCAATGATACGCATATGGCGCGAAATCGGACGCCGCGGCCTGCGCTCGCGCATGATTCTGCAGGTGCACGACGAACTCATATTCAACGTCAAGCCCGGCGAGGCCGCCGAACTCCAGGAACTCGTCATCCGCGAGATGGAGGGCGCCTACTCGGGTCGCGTGCCCCTCGAAGTATCGTCGGGCCTTGCCGACAACTGGCTCGCAGCCCATTGACGCCGCAGCCCGCCGCAAGCTTTGCGCGTTTGCGATGTTTTCGCTAACTTTGCAGGTCGGTCGCTTGTTAGATGAGAAACGACTGACCGTAAAACACAACTTTCAACTATGGAATCCACCCGCCAAGCCAAAATAAGCCGCCTGCTCCAGAAGGAGCTGAGCGAAATCTTCCGCCAGCAGACCGCCAAGACACACGGCGTCATCGTCAGTGTCAGCGGCGTGCGCACATCGCCCGACCTCTCCGTGGCCAAGGTCTACCTGTCGGTATTCCCGTCCGAACAGAGTGCCGCCGTGCTGGAAAACATCAGCAAATCAGCCAAGACCGTGCGCTACGAGCTGGCGCAGAAAGTGCGCTTCCAGCTCCGCAAGGTGCCCGAGCTCCAGTTCTATCTGGACGACACGCTGGACTATCTCGAAAACATCGACTCGCTGCTCAGGCAGTAAGCTCCGCCATACCCGACCAGTACGATGCTCGCCCTGAGGATAGCGTGGCGCTATCTTTTCGCACCGAAGTCGCATAAGGCCGTCAATGTCATCTCGGTCATCGCCCTCGCCGGCGTGGCCGTGGCGACGATGGCCATAGTGGTCGTACTGTCCGTTTTCAACGGATTCGCCGAGCTGTCGCGCAGCCATCTGTCCAAAGTCGACCCCGACATACGCATCGAGGCCGTGCGGGGCAAGGTGTTCGGCAGCGCCGACAGCCTGTGCCGCGCCGTCGCCGCCATGCCGGGCGTCGCCGCAGTGCAGCCCGTGCTCGTCGAGCGCGCGCTGGCCGTGGCAGGTTCGGAGCAGATGCCGGTGGTGGTCAAGGGCGTGACCGGCGACGCCTACCGCGATGTGGTGCCGGTGGGCGAGACCGTCATCGACGGGGTATTCATAGCCGGCCCGCTGCCGCCCGACTCGGCCTCAGCCGCCGTACTGGCCGTCGGCCCGGCAATGCAGCTTCGCGTACGTCCGGGATTAGGCTCTTTTGTCGACCTCTATGTGCCGCGCCGCCGCGGACGCATCAATCCGGCCAATCCAGCCGGAGCATACCGCCGGGCCGCGGTGACTGTAGCCGGTGTGATGCAGATCGACCAGCCCGAGTACGACAACGACTTCATCATCACCGACATCGCGCTGATGCGCAGCCTGCTCGACTATGATTCCGACACTGCCGGAGCCCTTGAGGTGCGCCTGACCGACGGCACCGACGCCTCGCGCGCCGCAGCGGGCATCGCCGCGGCTCTCGGAGCCGATTTCGACGTCCTCACCCGCGAGCGCCAGCAGGCCGAGACATTCCGCATGATAGCCGTCGAGAAGTGGGTAACCTTCCTGATGCTGGTCTTCATCCTCGTCATAGCCTCCTTCAACATCATAACGACCCTGTCGCTGCTGGTCATCGAGAAGCGCGACAACATGCGCACCATGCGCGCCCTCGGTGCCCCCCACAGCCTGGTGGCGTCGGTCTTCGCATGGGAGGGAGCTCTGATTACAGCGCTTGGCGGCATAGTCGGTGTGGTTCTCGGTGTACTTCTGTCGTGGATTCAGCAGCATTTCGGAATCATACGCCTCGGCGCCGACCCGTCGGCGCTGACAATCGACGTCTACCCCGTGCGCATCGAGGGCGCCGACATACTCGCGGTCAGCCTGACGGTCATCGTCCTCGGCCTCGCCATCGGGCAGCTCGCCCGCCTGTTCACCCGTAAAATTGATTGACGCTTAATAGATTGAGCTTATGCAGACAGTACTTTTCCATTCAACGATATTCGGGCCGATTCATTCGCGGCGTCTGGGCAGCTCGCTCGGCGTCAACCTCATGCCCGACGACGGCAAGATATGCTCCTTCGACTGCCTCTACTGCGAGGCTGGCTTCAACGCCCAGGGACCCGGCAACAGCGGACTGCCTTCACGCGAGTCGGTGGCCGCCGACCTCGAGGCCAAGCTGAAAGAAATGTCGGCCGAGGGCAAACCACTGGACGTCATCACCTTCTCCGGCAACGGCGAGCCCACGCTGCATCCCGACTTCGAAGGGATAGTCGAGGACACCATAGCCCTGCGCGACCGCTACTATCCCGAGGCCAAGGTCAGCGTCCTTTCCAATGCCACCCGCCTGGCATCGCAGAGCGTATGCCGCGCGCTGACGCGCGTCGACAACAACATACTGAAGCTCGACAGCGCCATCCCCGAAACGGTGCGTCTGCTCGACCGGCCCAACGACCCCGCGTTCGACATCGACGACGTCATCAGGCGCATAGCCACCTTTGGCGACCGCGCCATCGTCCAGACCATGCTTACGCGCGGCTCCCACGACGGACATAGCGTCGACAACACCCTGCCATCCGAAATCGACGCCCTCATCGAGGCCTACCGCCGCATCGGCCCGCGCGAAATCATGCTCTACACAATCGACCGCCCCACTCCCGAGGGCACCATGCAACGCATATCGCCCGCCGAGCTGCGCGCCGCTGCCGAACGCATCACCTCGGCCACCGGCATCCCCGTACAGGTCACGGCCTGAGTACGCCCGAAACGCAACACAAGTCTCCGTTCTGTCGCAATTTGATGACAGAACGGAGACATTGCTTACTGTCCGGCCGAAAAACTCCGTCCCGTATTCCACAAAATGAACCAATCGGACGAATTATTTGTTGGAATGGAAGAAAAAGTGTAACTTTGTAGCCGAAAAGCGGCTGTGGCTGCCGCTTGCCCCACTCCCCTCCCCCTCTTCTTCCTCCCCCGAACTCAAAATTCCGAGCTTTTTGACAGCGCCCGACAAGGTCGGAGCGCCACCTCAAGCAGCCGAGGCATGTTTCCTCCGGCGCCGAGTAGTGTGCGATGTCAGTTTTTTCCGACCGAAACGGCAAGCCCGGTACCATTTTCCGCAGAAACACTTCCCTCTCACATATTATCCCGAAAAAAATCACCTACTCATTGTAGCGATGTACAATATTATTGAATTTAATTCCATGCCA
>JAIDUY010000233.1 GCA_029059965.1 Muribaculaceae bacterium | reverse complement strand
AGATGGGTATACGCGACAGGCTCTACGGACGGGAGGTCCTGTGTGTAGGGGGGCTGGATGTAGTGGTGGGGCAGCAGCGTGAGGCCGGCGCGCTCGTAGAAGGCCACACGGCGCATTGTCATCGGCTCGGACTCCAGCGGGGGCTCGACTTCGAGAACGAGGGGCTTGTCGCCACAGTACGATTCGATGAAGCGGCGCAGCGCCTGCGCCCCTATGCCGCTGCCGCGCAGGTCGGGGCTGACGGCAAAATGCTCGATATAGACTGCCGAGGGCAGGTTCCACCAGCTCAGCATACCGGCGGTGACGCCGTCGGCCTCGATGGTCAGCAATGCGGGCTCGCCACAGCGCGACGGCTGCCACAGCGCCGGCCAGGGGCGCTGCTCTTCGGGAGGGAATGAAGTGTCGTAGAGCAGCCGCAGGAATACCTCGTCTGCGGCGGCTGCGGGTCGCAGATTGATTTTCATGAATGCTTACCGGTGAGAATGTTGCGTATGTCGTGGAGTTTGGTCAGGGCTTCGAGGGGCGTGAGGTTGTTGATGTCCACGCCGAGGAGCTCGTCGCGCACCTGACTGAGCACGGGGTCGTCGAGCTGGAAGAACGAGAGCTGCATGCCCGCCACGGTCTCGGGCTTGGGTACGGATATGCGCGAGCCGCTGCCGTCGGCGCTGTCGGCGGCCTTGCGCTCGAGTTCGGCCAGCACCTTGTCGGCGCGCTGCACGATGGCCTGCGGCATGCCGGCAAGCTTGGCGACGTGTATGCCGAAGCTGTGCTCGCTGCCGCCGCGCGCGAGCTTGCGCAGGAACACGACCTTGCCGTCGATTTCGCGCACCGACACGTTGAAGTTGACGATGCGGGAATAGACGTCGGCCATGTCGTTGAGCTCGTGGTAATGTGTGGCGAAGAGGGTCTTGGGATGCATGGAGCCGTGCTCGTGGATATACTCCACTATGGCCCAGGCGATGGAGATGCCGTCGTAGGTCGAGGTGCCGCGTCCGAGCTCGTCAAAGAGTATGAGCGAGCGGGCGCTCATGTTGTTGAGTATGGATGCGGCCTCGTTCATCTCGACCATGAATGTGGATTCGCCGAGCGAGATGTTGTCGCTGGCTCCGACGCGGGTGAAAATCTTGTCGACCACGCCAATACGGGCGCTGTCGGCGGCGACGAAGCAGCCTATCTGGGCGAGGATGACATTCAGGGCCGTCTGGCGCAGCAGCGCCGACTTGCCGGACATGTTCGGACCCGTAATCATCATTATCTGCGTGGACTCGTTGGACAGCTCCACGGTGTTGGAGATGTAGGGCTCGCCGGCGGGCAGCTGGCGCTCGATGACGGGGTGGCGCGCTTCGGTGAGGACGAGGTCGAGCGAGTCGTCGACGACGGGGCGGTTGTAGCGGTTCTCGACGGCCCCGCGCGGAAAAGCGCTCCGCCCGGCGCGGCGTGCC
>JAIDUY010000232.1 GCA_029059965.1 Muribaculaceae bacterium | reverse complement strand
ATCTCCAAGAGCGGCACAACCACCGAGCCCGCCATCGCATTCCGTCTGCTCAAGGAGCAGCTGGAGAACATGGTAGGACGTGAGGCAGCCCGCGAACGCATCGTGGCCATCACCGACGCCAAGCGCGGCGCACTGCGCTCGCTGGCCACAACCGAGGGCTACGAGACATACGTAATCGCCGACAACGTCGGCGGCCGCTTCTCGGTGCTCACCCCCGTGGGCCTGCTGCCCATCGCCGTGGCCGGTTTCGACATTCACGCCCTCATCGAAGGTGCGCGCGAAATGGAGAAAGGTACCCTCGAAGGCACCGACACCTCGGCGCTGACCTACGCCATGGCCCGCAACAGCCTCTATCGCGACGGCAAGAAAATCGAGATTCTGGTGAACTACAACCCCAAGCTCCATTTCTTCGGCGAATGGTGGAAACAGCTCTACGGCGAAAGCGAGGGCAAGGACGGCAAGGGCATCTTCCCCGCAGCTGTCGACAACACTACCGACCTGCACTCCATGGGCCAGTGGATTCAGGACGGCGAACGCATCATCTTCGAGACCGTTATCTCTGTATCCAAGGCCGACCGCGAGCTCCGCATTCCCTTCGACGAAGCTGACCTCGACGGCCTCAACTACATCGCCGGCAAGCGTATCGACGAAGTGAACAAGATGGCCGAGCTCGGCACCCGTATCGCCCACGTCGACGGCGGTGTTCCCAACCTCCGTGTCGTCCTCCCCGGCCTGTGCCCCAAGTGTCTCGGCCAGCTCATCTACTTCTTCGAAGCAGCCTGCGGCATCAGCGGCTACTTGCTCGGCGTGAATCCCTTCAACCAGCCCGGTGTAGAGGCATACAAGCGCAACATGTTCGCCCTGCTCGCCAAGCCCGGCTACGAGGCCGAAACCGCCGCAATTCAGGCAAAGATTAAATAAGGTATCAGGCGGCAGGTTTTAGGCCTTAGACCGTAGGCCTTAGGCGTTGGGTCTTATACACTTAGGCATTAAGCCTTAAGCGCTTACCTTTAGCTTACCTTACTTGCCGCAATCTTCGGAATATGATATCAGGCGTTAGCGCTAAGGTGCCCGCACCTTACACTAACGCCTGACATCTAAAAATTCCACCCCCTCTAACGCCTAAAACCTAACGCCTAAAAACTAAAAACCCAACATGCCCGACGAACTGCCACACGGCCCCATAGGAGTCTTCGACTCCGGATACGGCGGACTGACCGTGCTCCGCGACCTGCGGCGCGCCCTGCCCGATGCCGACTTCCTCTATCTGGGCGACAACGCACGCGCCCCCTACGGCACGCGCTCCTTCGAACTCGTCTACGAGTTCACACTTCAGGCCGTACGCTACCTCTTTTCCCGCGGCTGCCCGCTGGTCATCCTTGCCTGCAACACCGCCAGCGCAAAAGCACTGCGCAGCATACAGCAGAACGACCTGCCCCTGTTGGCCCCGTCGCGCCGCGTGCTCGGCGTCATCCGCCCGACGGTAGAAGCACTGTCCGACTACACCCGCACCGGCGCCGTAGGACTCTTCGGCACGCCCGGCACCGTGGCTTCGGGCAGCTACGACATGGAAATCGCCAAGCTGCATCCGGATATGCGCCTCTACGCCCATGCCTGCCCGATGTGGGTGCCTCTGGTGGAATACCGCGAATCGGACGGCGACGGCGCCGACTACTTCGTCAGACGCGACATCGAGGCCCTGACTGCCATGAGTCCCGACATCGACACCGTCATCCTCGGATGCACGCACTATCCGCTGCTCATCGACAAAATCCGCAAGTACATGCCCGAAGGCATCTCGGTGGTAACGCAGGGCGAAATCGTTGCACACTCGCTGACCGACTACCTCCGGCGCCACACCGACATCGAGGCCGCCATCACCCGGCACGGCACCACCGAATATCTCACCACAGAAAACGCGGCGAAATTCGCCGACATGGCCTGCGTTTTCATGGGCGCTCCGGTGAGCGCGAAGCGCATCGAACTTGTCTGAGCTCCCGTTCCGCCACCATCCGAACACGCATCGTTAATATTGCATAAAGCAGTAGTTATGATGCGTTTTTCTTTTTTTAATACTTGACGCACGATTTTTAATACTCCCCGTGGCAACCTTATAATACTTTTGTGCCAGCGAAAACAATCAACCTAATCAAAATCATCATGAAAAAATCACTCCTTAGCGTGCTTTTGCTGGTATTCCTGGCCATTGCCGCTCAAGCGCAGAACATCAGCGTGCACGGAACGGTTCTTTCGAGAACTGACGACGAGCCTCTGATCGGCGCCTCAGTGATCAGCGATGCCACAGGGACAGGTGTCACCACCGACCTTGACGGCAATTTTACAATCTCTGTCCCTGAAGGTTCCGGACTCAGTATTTCCTATGTCGGCTTTGTCACTGCAAATGTCACAGCCGAGAACCGTCATCTCACCATTTACCTTGACGAAAACTCCGAACTTCTCGAAGAACTCGTGGTGACCGGCTATACCGTGCAGCGCAAGGCCGACCTCACCGGTTCAGTTGCCGCAGTGTCTTTTACACATCTGACGCTGCC
>JAIDUY010000231.1 GCA_029059965.1 Muribaculaceae bacterium | reverse complement strand
CATAGAGATACTCGCCCTGAGGACCCGACACGAAGCAGCTGCCCCAGAACCGTATGCCGTTGGTCGCATCCGACGGGGCGCTCTCATGTCCCACACGGTTCACCGAAACGACGGGAATACCGTTGGCCACGCCGTGGGCGCGCTGTACGGTCAGCCACGCCCCGCGCTGACGTTCCTTCTCCTCGGGAGTGTCAGTGCTCTCCCAGCCTATTGCTGTGGGATAGATCAGAATCTGAGCGCCCGCAAGAGCCATCAGGCGTGCCGCCTCGGGGTACCACTGATCCCAGCAGACCAGCACGCCAAGGCGTCCCAGCGACGTCTCTATGGGCTTGAAGCCGAGGTCGCCGGGGGTGAAGTAGAACTTCTCGTAATAGGCAGGATCGTCGGGAATGTGCATCTTGCGGTACTTGCCGGCGATGCTGCCGTCGGTGTCGAACACCACTGCCGTGTTGTGGTACAGCCCGGGGGCGCGGCGCTCGAACAAGGAGGCCACTATCACCGTACCCGTCTCGCGGGCCAGGGCGGCGTAGAATTCCGTGGTCTCGCCGGGGATGGGCACTGCCAGCGAGCACACGTCCACGTTCTCCGTCTGGCAGAAGTACAGCGAATCGTGAAGTTCCTGATTAACTATGAGTTGTGCACCTTGTGAGGCAAGCGTGCGTATCTTTTCGGCCAGTCGGCGACGGTTCGCCACGATGTCCGACGTATTGTGCTGCTGGATTATTCCAACCTGTATCTTCTTGTTCATGACTATATTGCAAGTGTATTGGCGGGGAATTGCATCGTCGAGCAGTGCAGCGACCCGTGCTGACGCACAAGCACACTGCAGTCCACCGGAACTACCGTATATTCAGGCATGGCCGCACCGATGAGGTCCACGGCCATCTTGTCCTTGAGCGGCTGGCCGTAGACAGGCATGATGACTGCCCCGTTCACTATCAGAAAATTGGCATAAGTCGCCGGCAGGCGCGTCCCGTCCTCGGGGTCGTACATCGCCTCGGGAAGCGGAAGCTCGACAAGATGGTAGGGCAGACCCGCCGCGGTACGCAGCGCGTGCAGCTCCTCGGCCATGGCCTTGAGCGGCTCGTAGTGCTCGTCGCTGCGGTCGGCGCAGCCGGTGTAGAAAATAATGTCACCCGGAGGAGCGATGCGCGCAAGCGTGTCGATGTGTCCGTCCGTATCGTCGCCGGCAAGCTCGCCGTGGGCAAGACTCACCACACGCTCCGCACCGAAAGCCGTGCGCATATATTCGAGAATCTCGCCGCGGCTCATGCCGCCGTTGCGGTTCGGCGACAGTATGCAGCTGTCTGTCGTCAGAATCAGCCCCGCGCCGTCGCTCTCCACCGAACCGCCCTCGAGCACGAAGCCCAGACGGTTCTCGGGGCTGTGCTTGAAGATTCCCATCGAAGCAAGCCGCGAAGTGACGCGGTTGTCCATATCGGCCGCGAACTTCAGACCCCAGCCGTTGAAGCAGAAGTCCAGCGGACGCGTCTCGCCGTCCTCGACAACTGTGATTGCGCCATAGTCGCGCGTCCAAGTGTCGTTGGTCTCCATCGGCACAAGAATCAGACGCTCCGACGGAATACGGCGCAGGCAGTCGGCGATGTGCTCTATATCCGGTCCCACGACCACAAGGCGTGCGAAAGGCGAGATAGCCTCGGCTATGGCCGTGAAGCACTCCTCGGCCTCCTCAAGTATCGGAAGCCAGTCGGTATCCTCGTGCGGCCAGGCCATCAGCACCGCATCGGCACTCTCCCACTCCGCCGGCAGACGGCGCTGTGTCTCTTTATCTATCATTCCTGATTGTCGTAATCATTTAGTGAGTTCCATACATTGTCTTCTTCCTGCATATATTCCTCGCAGAAATCAAGAAAGCCGTTTTTCTCGGAACTGCCCACCTCGCGGCAGTAATCGCGGTACTGCCTGCGGAGTTCGGGGTCATCGACCAGCGCCCGGCGGAATTCCGCCTCTGCCATGTCCAGACTCGGATTCTGGCGTATGATTTCCTCGAAAAATGCGGTCATGTTTTCCATGATAAGTCGATTATTGGTATTAAGCCCCAAATTTACTAATTATCCTCCAATTTCAAACCCCTCCCCACGTTAATTTTCGTTCCAAGTCCCCGGCGCTGCCGATTCGCGCGTGGAATGAACACTCGGCGAGGGATTTACGTTCTAATGTAAACGTTTCACTGTTACTTTCTATCAAACTTATCGTCATGATTAAGAAAATCCTCTCCCTGATTACCCTGGCTGTCGCCCTGTCGGCATGCAGCCCATTTGCGCTCGTAAACAGCGAGACATACAATGACGCCGATCTCGCATCCTATCATACTTTCCGCATCGTCACTCCCGCCGACGGCAGCATGGTGCCCGGAATGACCGAGGTGACGTACTACAACATCGCCGCCGCCATACGCGAACAGATGCTCGAACGAGGCTACACCGAAGACCCCGCCTCGCCCCTGCTCATAAACATCGGCATCACCATCCACCGCGAAATCGCGACCGAACCCGCGCTCCCGCCCGGCTACCTCCCCTACTCCGGCCCGTACTACAACGGCTACTACCCCTTCTTTATGTACCCGCGTAGCTATTACTGGCAGAACTACTACGCCAACGCACAGGTAATTACCGGCATATACAAAGAAGGCGTGCTGACAATGGACATGGTCAACACCGAGCGCAAGCTCCCCCTCTATTCGGCCTCCGTCGCTACAATCATTCAGAACGGACAGAGCCGGTTCCGCGACCTCAAAGGAATAGCCGAGGCCGTCCAGACCCTCTTCTCACGCTATCCCGTCCCCGTCCTGCCCCAATACCGCCAGAAGTAGCGCCTTACGCACCCTCATTCTCATGGCCGATTATCTCGTCAGGAGCAATGTCTATCACGATGGTCGTGCTGTCGGGCATTGTCAGGCGGTAGCGTATGGAGTAGTCCACACTCTTCAGCAGGTTAAGTGTGTTCTGCATCAACGGATTCGTGTTGACGCTGCCGCGCAGGTTGGACAGCAGCGCATCGCGGTAGCCCGACAGACGCTCCGATGTCGACAGATCCACGCTGTCGGGCATGGTGATGTTGTAGACCATCGACTTGTGCTCCAGTCCGACACCGGTCAGCACGACGCCTTCTCCGTAGTCGTCGGGACACTGTCGGTTCTCGGCGGCCACGATATCGCCTATCTGCGCAAGCTCGTTGTCCACGACGTCCGTATCGGCTGCAATCTCGCGTATATCGTCCGAGCTCAGGCTCACCTCCAGCGGATTACCCGTATCGCCGGCGCGGAACACAAGGCGCAGCGAGGCTCCCGCCTCGTCGAGCAGCGTCAGCATCTGGCGTCCGCTCTCGCCCTTGAGGAAATTGCCCATCGCCTGCTTCTGCTCCGATGTGACACCGCGCAATGCCTCGATGTCGACATAGGTCGGATTCATCGTATAGCTCATCACGACCTCGTTGTCGCCCTTGTCGTAGGCTATCGACACCAGCGAGCCACTCACGCCAAGGCTCTGCGGACAGGCCGCGTTGGCTGCCGCAACCTCGGCTTCGAGCTGCGACCGGTTGGAATTGTGCGAACATGCCGTCGCTGCCGCAATCAGCGACAGCACAAACAGCATCCGTAGTATTTTCTTCATATCTGTTATGTATGTGAGGATTCAGGAATAAATGAAAGTACCGACGCATCGAGCATCGAAGCCGCAACGGCCGAAATATCGGCGGCCGACACGGCGCGGATAGCCTCCTCGACCTCGGCATCCGACGGCGGCGCACCAAGGAACAGCGTCGAGCGGGCAGCACCGAGTATACGGTTCTCGCGGTTCTCGCCCGCCAAGGCCAGCTGCCCAAGATACTGCTTGCGCGCACGCTCCAGCCGACGCGCGTCTATGCCGTCGGCAAGCTCCCCGAACACCTTGCGGCACAGCCGCAGACAGCGCTCGCGGTCCTCGGCGTCGCAGCCGTAGTAGACGTTCAGCAAACCCGTCCCGCTGAAGAATGTCGTCGACGCCTCCACGCTGTAGACCAGTCCGCGGCGTTCGCGCAGCTCCACGTTCAGCAGCGAGTTCATGCCGGGGCCGCCGGTGATGTTGGCGAACATTGCCGCGGCATAGCGCCCCGCCGACTCCATTCCGGCCACCTCCGCACCAAGCACCACATGGCTCTGATGAATAGGCAGACAGCGCTCATGCTCGAAGCGCCCGCGAACACGGCTCGGCTGCGTGCCCGCCTCCGCCCTGCCCTGCGGCAGACCGGCGAAATAGCGCTCCACGGCACGCCCGACCCGCTCGGCACCCACGGGACCGCTGTAGAAAGCCACCATGTTCCCCGCACGGTAGTGACGCGCAAGGAAGCCGCGGCAGGCCTCCGAATCAAGGCGGCCCACCGACTCGGGCGTTCCGAGTATATTGTGGCCGAGTCCGCCCTCGTAGAACAAGTCCTCGAAATCATCGTAGACAGCCTCCGAAGGACTGTCGAGATAGCTGTTGATTTCGTCCACCACGACCTCGCGCTCCTTGTCGAGCTCCCTGGTCGGGAACTGCGAGTTCACCGCAAGGTCGGCCACAAGCTCTACGGCGCGGCTCGTCGCCCCCGCGGGGAAGATTGTGTAGACCACAGTCATCTCCTTGGTGGTGTATGCGTTGAGCTCGCCGCCGACGGCCTCCATTCGATTGATTATATGCCATGAGCTGCGCTTGAGCGTACCCTTGAATATGGTATGCTCCACAAAGTGAGCAAGGCCGAAGGCGTCGGCGCTCTCGTCGGCGCTGCCGGCGCGAACGCTGATGCCGAAGATAGCCGCGGCGGTGCTGCGGTCGTGGACATGAACCAGCCGCAGCCCTCCGGACAGCTCCGTGACAGTCGGACTCAGGCGTCTACTTTTCATCGGGTTCGGTCCAGCGGCCATCGCTTTTTATAAGATTGACAAGCACGTCCACAGCCTCATCCTGAGGCACATTACGCTCCACAGCCTCGATGCCGCGGTAGATGCTCACATTGCCTGCGGCTGCACCGACATAGCCGTAGTCGGCTCCGGCCATCTCGCCCGGACCGTTGACAATACAGCCCATCACGGCGATTTTCAGATGACGCAGATGGCTGCACGCAGCCTTGACTCGCTCGAGCGCTGTCGGCAGGTCGAACAGCGTGCGGCCGCAGCCCGGACAGGCCACGATTTCGGCCTTGAAACGCGCCAGCCCCGTCGCCTGCACGATGCGGCGGCAGATGTCGACGGCCTCGTCGGCACTCAGGCAAGGAGCCTCAAGCATAATTCCGCCCACGCCTCCGCGCAGCAGCAGATAGCCGAAGTCCACCGCAGCAGCCAGCGCCACGGCCTCGACATCCATGTCCGCCGGATAGCTCAGACGGACTCCGTAATCGCCCTCGGCAGGCGCCTGCGCCAGCACGCGCGCAATTCTGTTGCCGCAATCGGCGGCAAATACGGGCATCGCGCCGAAGTCCTCGGCCTTCGATGCTATGAGCGGAGCCTTGGGACGGCGGCTCGTCATCGCGGCGGCAATAGCCGCGGGCATGGCGACACCGTCGGCGTTATTCGATTCTATATGAGCCAATAATGCCCGCGCGACGGGAATCTCCGCACACGGGTCCTCGCTCAACGACACGCGGATGGTATCGCCGATACCGTCGGCAAGAAGCGAACCGATGCCGACGGCGCTCTTTATGCGGCCGTCCATGGCATTGCCCGCCTCGGTAACACCCAGATGCAGAGGATAGTGCATATCATAGCCATCCATGGTCTCGACGAGCAGACGGGTCGCATGAGTCATAGTGGCCACATCCGATGCCTTGAGCGACACGACGACGCGGTCGAAATCATGGCGGCGGCAGATGTCAAGGTACTCCATCGCACTCTCCACCATGCCACGGGGGCCGTCGCCATAGCGGCTCATGATGCGGTCGCTCAGCGAACCGTGGTTCACGCCGATGCGTATGGCCGTATCCTCGGCCTTGCACAACTCGATGAAAGGCACCAGTTTTTCCTCGATGCGCCTGAGCTCGGCGGCATATTCCTCGTCGGTGAACTCCATTTTCCGGAACGTGCGCCCGGGATCGGCGAAATTACCGGGATTGATGCGCACCTTATCCACGTGGCGCGCAGCCTCGTAAGCCGCCGCAGGATTGAAATGTATGTCGGCAACGAGGGGCACGTCCACGCCCTGCTCCGTCAGTCCGGCCTTGATGGATGCCAGATTGGCGGCATGGCTAACGCCCTGAGCGGTCAGTCGCACAAGCTCGGCACCGGCCTCGGCGAGACGCGCAGCCTGAGCCACGCTCGCCGCCGTGTCGAGTGTCGGAGTGGTGGTCATGCTCTGGACACGCACCGGCGACTTACCGCCGATTTCAGTCCGTCCCACGCGCACGCCTATTGTCGGCCTACGCCTTTCCGCGCTACCCATCAGTTGTTTACCTTATATTTATAATCCTCGATGACGGCAAGCTTCGCGTCGGCGAGCTTCACCTTGTCGGCCAGCGTCAGGCGGTAGGCGTCGTAGCGAGCGGCAAGAGCATCGTCCGACAGCGACAGTATTCTCACGGCCATGACACCCGCATTGAGTGCGGCGTCGATTCCCACCGAAGCCACGGGGATGGCAGGGGGCATCTGCACCGTCGACAGCAGGGCGTCTATGCCCTGGAGGGTGGCCGAGATAGGCAGACCGATGACGGGCAGCGAAGTCTGAGCCGCGATGACGCCCGGAAGGGCGGCGCTCATGCCCGCGGCCGCGATTATCACTTTCACGCCGCGGTCGCGGGCCGTGCGTGCGAATTCCTCAACTTCAGCAGGGGTGCGGTGTGCGCTCAGGGCGCGCAGTTCGAAGGGCACTTCCATCTCCTCCAGAAAGTCCGCGGCCTTGCGTACTACCGGAAAGTCGGACATACTGCCCATGATTATACTGACCATAATATATAGTTTTACTGTTTCAATAAGTTTCTCATATCAGCGACAGCATGCCGAACTCCACGCCGAAGCCCAGCAGCGCTCCCGCCAAGACCTGCCCAACCGTATGACGGCGAAGTACAAGACGAGCCCAGCCGAGCACACCGACAAGCAGTATGGCTATCGAAATCAGCACCAGCGGATCGCCGATGAGCGCACCGCGGACACCGAGCCAGAACACGAAGCCCGCAAGCCCCCCGGCCGCGCCGGTATGCGCGCTGATTTTCCACCACAACGACACTATCAGCTCGAGCACGGCCACGGCAGCAGCCGCGACAAGGAAGCACACGAGCCAGCGCGGGGCATGAAGTGCGCCCACATAGAATGACGCGCCGACATAGCACGCCACGCTCACAAGGAACGGAATCGGACGCTCGCGGCGGTCGGAAATCGACGCATCGCTCACCTTGCCCGCACGCATGAGCATATACACGGTCAGGCCGGGTATCAGCGCCGTGATGAAGAACACACCTGCCGTCGACCAGCCGCGCACGCCTATCGGGAGTCGGTTCATCGGCGTGAGCCACAGCGCCACGGCCATGGCATAGGTAGCCATCAGCAGCGGCGAGAATACATCGCTCGCCACCGACGCCATCCGCGATTCGAGGCTGCGCGTGCGCACCCGCTTCCGGCCCTCTCCCGCTGTATTCTGATTGTCGTTCATTGCTTTGTCTCTATTTTGATATATAACTGAAAACGTTCAGGCGCCACCAAAAGTTACAGCTGCTTGCGCAGTCGCGCCACCGGATGGCCCAGCCGCTCGCGGTACTTTGCCACCGTGCGGCGTGCTATGTCGAAGCCGCGCGCCGCAAGGCCTTCGGTCAGCTCCCGGTCGCTCAGAGGGTCGTTTTTGTCCTCGCCGTCTATCAGCTCGCCCAAGGCCTTGAGTATCGCGGGAGTCGACACATCGTCGTCGTCGCCGTGACGCTCGTTGAACAGGCTCTTGAGGGCATACATGCCATGAGGCGTAAGTATATACTTGCCCGAGACGGCGCGCGACACAGCCGAGATGTCGAGTCCCGTCCGCTCGGCCACGTCCTTGAGTATCATCGGCCTTATGTCGGCAGGGTCGCCGGTCACGAAAAAGCGGTGCTGGATGTCGACGATGGCACGCCCTATGGCCATCAGAGTGTTCGAGCGCATAGTAGCGAGCGCGATGAACGCCGCAGCCGAATCGCGGCGGCGACGCACATATTCGTCGGCCTCGCGGCGGCGACGCTGCACCTCAGGATTGCTGCTCGCGTCCGGCCTTCCGTCGGCGCGGAAACTTTCCTCGATGGCAAGCTCGGGGACGTTGCCCGCAAGCGAGAGGCTGAACCGGTCGCTCACCTCGTCGTAGTCCAGCACGAAGTCCGGACTGATATGCCGCGTACGGTCCGACCCGCGTCCGCCGCCGAGCACTGCCCCGGGCTTCGGATTCAGCGTCCGTATCAGGTCGAGGGCGTCGCTCAGGTTCTCGCGGCTGATGCCGAGTTCGTTCTGCAGGCGGTCGAAATGACGGCGCGAGAAGATGTCGAAGTAATGACGCAGTATCTCGCGGGCGGTTATCACCGTGGTGTCGGCCTCCTTGCGGTCGAGTTGAAGCAGAAGACAGTCGCGCAGGTCCACCGCCCCTATGCCGGCAGGGTCGAGCCCGCGAACGGCCTCGAACACTGTCCGCATCTCGCCGTCCTCGGGCATGAAGCCCTCGCTCACACCCATGTCACCGGCAATGGCCGGAAGCGGGCGCGTCAGGTAGCCGTTGGGGTCGAGATTGCCGATAATGTATTCGGCGATAAGCAGCTGACGGCTGTCGAGGTCGGTCTCCGACCGCAACCTTTCCATCAGTGTGCCAAGCATGTCCTCCTCGTCATCGGCGGCAAAGCTCGCCGCATCGTAGCGAGGGTCGTCGGCGCTGCGGTTGCGCGCCTCGGCGCGGTAGAAAGGAACCTCGTCGTCGCTGCCGTAGTCGGCGCGCTGCAGCTGCTCGGCGCTCTCGCCGAAATCGTCAGCCTCGGGTGACGTACTTCTGTCCACGGCCTCAAGTGCCGGATTGTCATCCAGTTCGCGGCGGACTTCCTCCTCGAACTCGGGCGCGCTCATCTCCAGCACGCGCCCCAGGGCCACATGCTGCGGATTGATGCGCTGCTGCAACTTCAGCTGCTGCGTCTGTTCGAGTCTTTCCTTTGCCATCTTGGAGTGCAAAATTAACGAAATTTCCCAACCCGCGCGCACCCCGGACGACAAAAAATTCTGTCCGTCGGACTATTGCCCGCTGTTGTCCGTCGATTCCATCAGCGCCTCTAAAGCATTCTCGCATTCCACGACAATGGCGGCGATGCGCTCGTTGGCCTCTTCGGGGAAATTGTCGAAGCTGACCGCCTCGCCAAATGGAGCGAGAAATTCGAGCGCAAGGGCGTAATTGCCCTGCATATAGGCGTAGACGCCGCCGAGTATGGGCGCATAGCGCGACCCGCTCTCAAGTCCTCTGTCTTTCAGCTCGGGAATCAGTCCCGGCGATGCCAACGGATTGTCAAGCCCTCGCAGATTGGCTATCAGCGAGTAGAGGACGGCCTGGTTGATGACGGCCTTTTGCGCTTCGGCTATCGCCTCGGCACAGCATTCCTCATCGGCATAGGCGGCAAGGAGTGTGTCGGCAAGTAATTTCACGCTCTCATAGTCGGGATACGACCGCCAGAAGCGGCGATAGGACTCCTTTGCCGCACCGTCGAGCAATAGTTTCTGCATCGGAAAGTGCACGATGCCGCCAATTGCTGTCCTGTTCCTCAGCGAGTTGAAATTACGGACTGCGTCATAGCCTATGCAATCGTGCGTAGCCAGTACCGTGGCGTCGGTGAATATGGATGCCCACTCCTCGGCGTCGACTCTCTCGCCTAAGCTGTCGGCACGCTCGACGGCTCGGTTGAAGCGTATGGCGACCGAGTCTATGGCCTCGTGCACCGCTGTCTCGGGTGCGAGCAGCGAGTCCTCGAGTGCTGCGTTGCCGGGTGCTATCCTCAGCAGATTGGTGTCGAGGAGCGAGGGGGTATGCACAGGACGCAGGGCGCGATGCGGTATCCGCGGAAAGCGCAGCGGAGGCACGGGACGTATCCTCTGAGCCAGCTGAATCTGATGCGCAACGGCGGCGCTCTGCGAGGCGGCGGCGGTTCCGGCGGCGCGGAGAGCGCGCATGTTTCGCGGCGATGCCATGGCTGCTGCAGCTACGAGAGCCATGAACAGGAGGGCTGTGAGGATTCGTACTTTCATGTCTGTCAGTTTTTTATGGTTCGACGATTGCGAAGATAATCAAAGATAATCATAATTCTGCAACTCCCGCTATTATTCCGAGCATCAGGCGGTATGCCTCCTCCATTTCCTGAAGGTCGGCGTACTCGCGGGTCGAGTGTATGTCGTGCTGGCCGGTGAAGACGCACATGCCGCCGCGCAGGCCGCGGGCCGCGAACATCGACGCTGTTGTGCCGCCGCGCTCGTCGGCAAATTTTATCTCCTTGCCTATGGCTGCTGCGGCACGCTCCACAAGTTCGCGCGAGGCGGGATGCATGGAGTAGGCTACGTTCTCGTACTGGAGACCGTCGTAGAGTACTTCCACGCCTACGTCGGGATAGTCGCGTTCGACTTTGGCCACGGCCTCGCCGAGCAGACGGTCGAAATGTTCGCCCTCGGAGCGGTCGAAGTAGCGCACGCGGGTCTGGACGGTCACGTCGAGCCCGTCGCGCACGAAGTCCCACGGATGGATATAGCCCTGCAGCCCTTCGGTACGTTCGGGGC
>JAIDUY010000230.1 GCA_029059965.1 Muribaculaceae bacterium | reverse complement strand
AACACGGTCGTCGCTGACTGTGGCGGTGTAGTCGGCCTCGAGCACAGTGGCGGGGGTGCGGTTGGAGTGGTAGCGCACCATGCCGGCGTTGGCAGCCGTGGGGATGAACTCCATCAGGAATACCGGAGGCAGAACAGTGGGGTCTTCGAGGATGAGATACTCGATTACGGCGCCGCCGTAGCTGCCGCCGGTACCGCCGGCCACTGCCTGACGGAAGGCGTCGAAGGAGCAGAACGAGTTCTCAAGGCGCTGCAGCGCCGGTCCGATCTGCACAATCGGGCCTATGGTGGTATTGCGGCCGGCCACGGGACGCGCCGTGCTCTGCAGCAGGTCGATAATCTGCCTGGTGCTCAGCGTCGGGTCAAGACTCTTGACGAGTCCGACGCATCCGGCGACGATGGGCGCCGAGAAGCTCGTGCCGTCGACAAGGGTATAACCTGCCGTTCCTGGCACTACGCCGGGCACCTGCACGCCGGGAGCCGAAAGAGTGCTCTCGTAGATGCTGTCGGCAGGGAAGTTGCCGAAGTTGCTGAACTCGGCCTTGCTCATGCTCGCGTCGACGGCCGACACCTTGATGGTGTTCTCGCCGCGCTTGGAAGCGTCGAGAGCCGTGAATACGTTTTCATTGCCTGCTGCCCAGACGATGGTGACGAAGTTGCGCTGTGCCATGTCGAACACATAGCGCCACACGGCTTCCTGGGCGAGCAGCTCGGTGCGGGCCATCTCCACCTGCTGCTGTATGCTCAGCGAGTTGACTTCTTCGGTGAATGAAAGGCCTGCGGAGATATTGATGACCGTCGCGCGGTGATTGATGGCATAGAGTATGCCCTGAAGCATGGCCAGACAGCCGAAGCGGCTGCCGAGGCTGATGGGCATGAAGCGGCATCGGGGGGCGAGGCCGGCAGTCGAACGACCGTTTCCGGTGGCGCCGACGGCCATTGCGCCGACCATGGTGCCGTGCATGTAGACGGGGTCGGGACGCTGCGGATTGTAGTCGCCGGGCAGTGCGACGATGGAATCGCCGCGTGCCACGCTGTAGGGCGACACCACTATTGTTTCGGCAAACTCGACGTTCTCAAGGTCGAAGTAGCTGTCGACGACGGCCACTGTCACAAGGGGCGAGCCCATGGTGATGTCCCAGGCATCGTATGCCTTGATGGCGTCGAAGTAGTAGGCGTGGTCGGAATGGCCGAACACGGGGTCGTTGGGACGCATCCCCGTGTCCATCACGCTCTCCTCGAACACCATAAAGGGGATGTCGGGAATCTGTCGGGGCAGCTCCGTAATCATCTCCACGCGGCGTTCGGCAGGAACCTGTATGGACATCAGCTTGGTATTGGGGTCGTAGAAGAGCACCTGGTACTCCTCGCCGGGATAAAGTTCGTGGAATCGTTCAACCCAGGCCTCGTACTCGGCCTGTCCGGTCTCGGCACCGAAAAGCACGTTCAGGCGGTTGGCCACTAACTGATGACCCCCGTCGTCAATGACGTCATCCTCGTTGATTGGAGGAATGACGTCACTGACGGGCTGGGTCGGCGAGGCAACCGGCAGATCCGGGCCTGTGCTGCTGTCGCGGCAACTGCGGAACTGACTCAGCAGGAACAGGAACAGCGCCAGAAGCAGGATGAAGCCGAGGACGCGGAGCAGACAGCCTGCGCATCCCCAGGGCTCCCAGAAGAAGTAATGCCACTTCACCGGGCCTTTCGAATCGAAATGTACGCGCTTCATAGTGAATTAATTGAATGATATTTTCTGAAGAAGGTCTCCGAGTGCCTGATTGACTTCGGGACGGAGTTCGGAGCGTTTGAGATGTACGATATAGGCGATGGTCATGTACTCGATCCACTCGTTGTAGCGGTTGTCGAACGAGTCGGTGAGGTTGCCGGCGTCGGCCACCATCGAGGCGAAAAGGTCGGAGAGCTCGTCGTGGGTGTAGGTGCTCTTGCGCTCCTTCTCGATGTAGTTGTAGACCGACAGGTCGTTGTCGGCCACAATCTGGCGGGCCTTGTCTTTCTGTGCGGCGCTCAGCATGGAGTAGCCGAAGTCGTTGACGAAGCCGTTGATGATGGAGGCCATCATGTCGGCCACGAGGCTCTCCTTGACCATGGCGATGTTGGCTATGCTGACCTCGGAGCGAATCTGCTCGGCGAGGTAGTCGGCCAGATGGAGGCGTTCGGCACTGTCGACGAGAGTCTTGACGAGGTCCTTCATGAGCACGGGGCTGAAATTGTCCTCGCCCGTGAAGGTGTTCATAAGCTCCTCGGAACGCACCTTATCGCGCCACAGGTCCATGATATGATCGGCGATGAACACCTGCGGGGTCTTGGGGCGCAGGGTCTCGGCGAAAAGCAGGTCGGTGTTGATGCCGCGCTTCTCGAGGTTCTGCACAGCCTGCTCTCGGGTACGCCAGCCGTAGGTGCGCATCAGCAGGTTCCACTTGTCGTCCATGTTGGCGCAGCCGGCGAAGTCGCGGCAGCGGCGGCGTATGATCTGGTACTCCTTGAAGTCGTTGAGGTCTATGCCCATGTTGGGGTCGTTGATGAGCTTGTGCACCACGCTGAGGCACTCGACCTCGGTCACCTGCAGTGCCTGCAGGAGATGGCCGAAGTAGTAGTTGTCCTCGGTGCACGAGGCATCGAGTTCCCAGCGGAGGTTGGCCACGGTGTCGATGTTCTGGAGGAGTTTTTCGGATTCGTTGTCGGAGTCGTATTCGGCTTCGAGGATGCCCTTGACGTTCTGCATGATGGAGTCGCGCTCGCGCTTCATCTGCTCGCTGCGTATTTCGGAGGCGGCGCGTGCCACCTTGCCCATGCGCTCGATGATGTAGAGCGAGCCGTCGTTGTTGAGGGTCGAGGCCACGTCCCATGCGAGTTCGGGGTCGAAGAAGAGCTCGCGCACGCTGCCGTTGCTGACGAAGGTGCGGCGCAGCAGGCGGTAGTAGTCGTGGTTCATCTTCAGCTCGCGCTCGGGACTGGATGTAGCCACGTTGTAGCCCTCGAACATACCGTTGCCCTGGCCCGTGCAGGCGCAGTAGGCGAAGCTTCGCAGCAGGTAGGTGTCCTTGAACGACTGACCCTGTCCGCTCCAGTTCTTGAACCAGTCGGCGTTGGTCCAGTTGAGGACGGCGTCGAGGAGCACGGTGCGGAATCGGTCTTCCCAGCGGTTGTTGACAGCCGTCTCGGTGTTGAAGCTCGCGATGTCCTTGTAGGTCATGTCGATGTTGATTTTGGTGGCCACGAGCATCAGCGGCGAAATGCCTCCGGTACGCGCCAGTGTGGCGGCACGCTCGGCCACGGTGGAGCCGACATTGCGGCGCACCCACTGGTCGAGGAGGATGTGGAGGTTCTTGACCTCGCTCTGCTTGTTGTGGTGGCAGAACATGAGCACCTTCATCATGTGGCTCTCGCTGTAATGATTGAACAGGTAGGCAATCTTACCGCGGAGGAATAGCTTGACCAGCACCGACTGGCCGCTCTTGTCGCGCTCGCCCTCGCGGCAGTTGGCCTCGTCCTGCTGCTCGGGGCTGCGGGCGCCGGGGAAGTCAAGGAGATCGGTATCGGCAAGGAGCGACTTGTCGACGTGGTCGGCGAGCTTGCGGCGCGATGCTGCGGGCAGATGTCCGGGCTCGCTCTCGCGCAGCTGGTCGAAGTCGTAGTTCAGCGACTCGTCCAGATATTCGTCGTCAATCTTGAAGATTACCTCGGCGCTGACGGCGCAGAGGTCGCAGGTCGGCACGGCGGGCACCTCGGTGAGTTCGGAGGGATTGCCCTTGGCAGGCACGAAGACGGGGCTGGTGATGGGCCATCCCTTTTCGTCGAGGCCGTTGAGGCAGGCCACGGACATGATGGTGCGTCGGTTTTCGCCGCCGTGCATCACAGTCTCGATAGGCACATACACCTCGCGGGCGAACTGAAGGCGCTCGAGGTCGTTGACCAGACGCTCGAACAGGCGGCTGATGGCCTCGTTCTCATGCCACAGATATTTGAGCACCGACACCCATTCGCCAACGGGGACGCGGCGGATAACCTTGGTGAGTGTCTCGAAGTACTTGCTGCGGCGCATGCCCTGGGTGGGCGCGGACATATATGTGCCCAGATAGCTCTTCACGTCGAGGATGTCGTCCTCGGTGAGGTAGCACGCCGTGTTATCGGGACGGACGCTGTATGTCTTGTAGATGCGTTCGGAAATCTGACGGAGTTCCTCGTCGGAATAGGTCGTATAGTCGCGGATGTTGGCGTAGTAGCCCGACGCGAGTATGGACACTATCTGGCCGGGGCGCAGCAGCTTGACTATGACGGGATAGTTGGGATTGTAGCGCTGCGGGCTGCGCTTGAAGCTTGTCAGACGGGTCACAACGCCCGTTGCCTCGCGGTCGTCGCCGATAGGGTTGATGGCGTCCACGAAGCCCACGCCCTCGGGATGGCTGGTGCTCTTGACCTTGAATGCCTTGTCGGTGCGGTTGAGCAGTGTGTTGATCTGGTAGCTCTTGCCGGTCTGGCTCTCGCCGAAGGCGCCGATGGCGGGGTTTTCGGTGAGTGCGTTGAGCTGGCGCAGAAGTCGGCGCCGACCATCTATCATCTGGAAAAAGGACTGCTCGTACTGTTCGGGCTTGTTGTCCTTGAGCCATTTGAGGCCCTCGTTGATGATGTTTATATCTTCTTTGATTGTCATTGCTTCAGGAAATGGATGGTTGGAGAAGTGCTTTGATTGGTCAGCGTGTCTGCACGCTCAGTTCGAATTCGCCCTTGTCGAGCCAGTGCTGTCCGTCGTTGATGATGGACTGGCCGATGAATTCGACCTGATCCAGAGGCACCTGGTCGCCGTTCTGGTCGGTCATGTCCTCGATGACGAGGGTTTCGGGCTCGCTCTGGAAGTCGCGCGAGATTGTCAGGCGCAGGCTGCGGCGGCCGGAGTTGTTGTAGAGGGCGTAGATGGGTCGTCCGTCGTAGTGGGGATGGTCGAACTGCTTGGTTCCGAAGAATGCCGGGAAGACCGTCAGTGTTATGTTCTCGCTGTTGTGTGTGGGAGTCAGCAGCGTGGAGCTCATGCGGTCGCCCTGATAGAGGCACACATAGTTGTCGGTGCTGCGGAAGTGCTTGACCATATCGTCGAACTGGATGACCATTCCGTTGAATCCCTGTGTCGAGGCCAGATAGCCCACCATGGCACCGACGGCAACCACGGCTTTCTGGTCGCGGAAGTAGCCTTCGGGGTCGGCCAGGGGGTACCACTGACCTACGCGGTATTCGTTGAGGCGAACGAGGCGGTCGGGTGTCACGGGAAGATATTTCACGAAGAGTTCGGTTATGGCGTCGATGGATGTGGGACGGCCCGACAGGACGATGATGTCGCAGTTGTGGGCGTAGAGCATCACCGAAATCTGCTGCATGAGCTTCTCCATTGTCGACTTGACGATGTTGGCGACGTGTTCGGGCTCGAAGCGCCACTTGAGGTCTTCGAAACGGAAGCCGAAGTGGTCGGCGAAGTAGTCGAGCAGATACTCGGAGGGGCGTATGCTGGCGAAAATCTCGCGGAAGGTGTACACACGGCTGGGACGGTGCAGGCGCAGCTGCTCCATGAAGAACTGGGCCATGGGGTGCGATACCTGCGTGT
>JAIDUY010000023.1 GCA_029059965.1 Muribaculaceae bacterium | reverse complement strand
ACCCGTGGCGACGCCCTCCGCGGCTACGCCGTATTCGCCGACTGGTCCGACAAGGGTTCCGGCTACTGGCGCATCACCCCCCTCGACCTTTCCCAGGCTCCCGTCAACATGCTGATGGTTGAAGGCGCTACCCAGGCTGCCGACGGCACCGTTACCTACAACGGCGTTGCCACCGGTTCCGGTTCGCCCGCAGTCGCTTTCCACGGCGAAGGCGAAGACACCGAAATGTTCGGCTTCGACGAAGACATCTACAAGAACACTCTCGTTCGCTACAAGATCGGCACCGCCGACATGATCACCACCGCTCCCTACTGGGTATGCGAGTCCAAGAGCCAGTTCGCCAACACCAACATCAACGTTGTTCCCGTTGAGAATGGCTACTACGTAACCCAGCAGCGCGCCGACATCAACGATGCCAACGTGCCCGCCATCATGTACTTCGACTACGACAACAACCGCCTCTGGACAACCGCCAACGATCCCGCTTTCGAAGGCGTTAACGGCACCAACTCCGGTCTCGCAATCACCATGGACGGCAAAATGGCTGCCGTAGGCACCTACTCCGACATGAAGATCCACGTATTCGCTATCCAGTACAACGAATATAACGAGCCCACCTTCACCCTCCTCTATTCCATCGACCAGGTGCCCGCAACCAACAGCAACGGCCGCTGGGCCCAGATGCGCTTCGACGCCGGCAACAACCTCCACGTATACGACCGTCGCAACGGTGGTTACAAGGTTTATGTCCTCCCCTACACCTCCGTCGCTACCGCTACTCCCAAGGCTGAGTACCTCATCAGCAAGGCCAGCGGCATCGAAGGCGTGACCGTAGGCGCTGACGAAGCTCCCGTACAGTACTTCAACCTCCAGGGTATCGCTGTCGACGCCGACAACCTCACCCCCGGTGTATATGTTCGCCGTCAGGGCAACACCGCCACCAAGGTTGTTATCAAGTAATACAGACACACTCTTCCACTCTGAAAGCCCCGCCCGCGCGGGGCTTTCTTTTTGCCCTTTCCGCTACGCTCCGACTGCTGGAACGGCGCCCGGCGGCATTCCTAATTGCTAAAAAATCTTTCATACACGGCTTTTTCGCAAAAAGTGTTGTAATTTTGCACGTTAAAACTTATATCATGGCGTGCAACACAGGCATTGACGCCGTCAAGGCGTCCTCGCGGGACATCAAAGCCCGTATTCTCGAGCTCAAGAAGCTCAAAAA
The DNA here is from genome assembly GCA_029059965.1 of Muribaculaceae bacterium. Taxonomy (GTDB): domain Bacteria; phylum Bacteroidota; class Bacteroidia; order Bacteroidales; family Muribaculaceae; genus CAG-873. The sequence continues at coordinate 379 of JAIDUY010000023.1, read as the reverse complement.
AGCCATTATCCTGGCTCATTACTACGTCGACGGCGAGATTCAGGACATCGCCGACTTCGTGGGCGACTCTCTCGCGCTCGCACAGCAGGCGGCACGCCATGCCGCCGACGCCGACATCGTGGTCATGTGCGGCGTGAACTTCATGGGAGAGACCGTCAAGATGCTCTGCCCCGACAAGAAGGTGCTCGTGCCCGACACCGCGGCAGGATGCTCGCTCGCCGACAGCTGCCCCGCCGACGAATTCGAAGCCTTCATCAAAGCCAATCCCGGCCACACCGTAATTTCGTACGTCAACACATCGGCCGAGGTCAAAGCACTGACAGACATCCTCGTCACAAGCTCCAACGCCCTCAGAATAGTGAAGTCGCTGCCCGAGGAC
>JAIDUY010000229.1 GCA_029059965.1 Muribaculaceae bacterium | reverse complement strand
CCCTCACTGCGCGAACACATCTGCACGACGCTTGACCGCCCCAGCGTTAACAAATATTGGGGAACCGGCTCTAAATCAAAAAACGACAGAGACCATGAAGAAAATGGAAGAATAGGCTTCAGCCGAGGCGGAACAGACTCAGCAGCCGGCCGACACGCGACGGGCTCAGCAGCCTGACATTTATGAAATTGACAAGCAGCCCCACCGACACCGCGGCCACGAGAGTGCCCTCGCGCACTCCTGCCACCGAGCCGCACATAGCCACCGAGGCCACGACGGCAAGCAGGACGAGCGACACATCGAAGCCGACCTTGAAACGGCCGAAGCTGCGGTGATAGCGGCGGCTGCCGTACTTGACGAAGCCTTCGGCACTCATTGCCACCACATTGGGCTTAAGCTCCAAAGCCACGCCGAGAGCCTGCACAAGGCATCCGGCGACAAGCATGGCCACGGCCGACACATAGCCTGCCGGCGCTACCGAGGCCGTGAGCATCATGTTGAGGTCGAGAAAGACCGAGAACAGCACCGAAAAGGGAATCTGAAGCATAATCTCGATGTAGTCCTGGCGGGTGCCGATGCCGCGCACGAACCACAGCTGACCCGCGATGAGCGCGAGATTAAGCATGAATGTGGCCGAACCCAGCGACAGCGGGGTGAAGAGGCTCAGAACATATGTGAAACTTGAAATCGGCGATGTGCCGAGGGAGGCTCTGATGATGAGCACGACTCCGAGTGTGAGGACATACAGACCGGCGATAAAGACGCCGTAACGGGCAAACCATTTGTACATAATCGAAAACGTGTCGGGTGGACAAGTGCCCCGCGGCGGATAGCACAAGCGGCCGCGGGCTCCCGATTCCGCCTGCAAAATTACGGAATTTTTTCCGCATTCACAAGCGAGCCGCCGCTTCCCCGGGTCAGGGAAGCGGCGGTTCGTGTTGTTTCGGGGTCGGGTTTAGACGGCGTCGATGTCGGTCACGGCAAGGGCAAGTACCTGCTCGACGGTGTCTACGTAGTGGAATGTGAGCCCGTCGCGGTAGGCCTGCGGCATGTCGTCGATGTCGCGGCGGTTGCGCACGCTCATGACGATGTCGGTGATTCCGGCTCGCTTAGCCGCGAGGATTTTCTCGCGTATGCCTCCCACGGGCAGCACACGTCCGCGGAGGGTGATCTCGCCTGTCATTGCCAGGCGCGGAGCCACGCGCTTGTGTCGCAGTGCCGAGACCATGGCTGTGGCTATGGTGATGCCTGCGCTGGGGCCGTCCTTGGGGACGGCTCCCTCGGGGAAGTGGACGTGCAGAGTGTTGCCGTTGAGCACCTCGCGGTCGACGCCTATGCTTTCGGCGTGAGCCTTGACCCACTGGTAGGCGATGCCTGCCGATTCCTTCATGACGTTGCCGAGGTTGCCGGTCACGGTCATGCCACCCTCCTTTGCGGGGGCGAGGCTTACCTCGGCCATCAGAATCTCGCCTCCTACCTCAGTCCAGGCCAGACCGGTGACGACGCCTGCTATTTCGTTACCCTCGTAGACGTCGGCCTGACGGGGCGCCAGTCCGAGCAGGTCGTAGAGGTTCTCCTTGCGCACCGGATTGGGGAAGTCGCGGCCCTCGAGCGTGGCGAGCACGGCCTTGCGTGCCAGCGCCACAATCTTCTTCTCGAGCTCGCGCACGCCGCTTTCGGCTGTGTATTCGGCTATTATGGCCGTCAGGGCGTCGTCGGCGATGACGAAGCCGTCCGCATTGAGGTGGAAGCGTTCGAGAACCCTCGGAATGAGGTGACGGCGCGCAATCTCGATTTTCTCCTCGGCCAGATAGCCGCTGATGTCGATGACCTCCATGCGGTCCAGCAGGGGCCGGGGTATGTTGGTCAGCGAATTGGCCGTTGCCAGGAAGAGCACCTCGGAGAGGTCGAAGTCCACGTCGATGTAGTTGTCGTGGAAGCGGCAGTTCTGCTCGGGGTCGAGAACTTCGAGGAGTGCTGCCGCGGGGTCGCCCTTGTAGTCCTTGCCAATCTTGTCGATTTCGTCGAGCAGGATGACGGGGTTGATTACGCCGACGCGCTTGATGGCGTCGATGATTCGGCCGGGCATGGCACCGATGTATGTGCGGCGGTGTCCGCGGATTTCGCTCTCGTCGTGCAGGCCGCCGAAGCTTACGCGCTGGTACTTGCGACCGAGCGCACGCGCCACCGAGCGTCCGACCGAGGTCTTGCCCACGCCGGGAGGGCCTACGAGGCAGATGATGGTGCCGCGGTCCTCGGGGTTGTGCATCAGCACGGCAATCTGCTCGAGGATGCGCTGCTTGACGCGCTCGAGACCGTAGTGGTCGGCCTCGAGGATGGCCGTGGCGTCGGCGAAGCTGCCATTCATGGAGGTGCGTTCGTTCCAGGGCAGCGATGCGAGGGTGTCGAGGTAGCTGTACTGTATAGAATAGTCGGGCGACGATGGGTTGTAGCGGCGCATCTTCTCGCTCTCCTTGACGAATGTCTCGAGTACGGCCGGGGGCATACCCGATTTTTCGGCGCGTGCCACGAGGGTGTCTATTTCGTCGTCCTGATCGCCGTAGAGGGTTTCGCGTATTGCTTCCATCTGACTCTGGAGGAAGGCGTTGCGCTGGTTCTCGTCCATGGTGCGGCGTGCGCGCTCGGCTATTTCCTCGGTCAGGCGCAGGCGGTCGAGGCAGATGCTTATCTGCGAGTAGAGACCCATGGCGCGGTCGGCGAGGCGGCTCTTGGAGAGCAGTTCTATTTTCTCCTTGCTCTCAAAGGGCAGGTGTGTGGCCAGAGTGTTGATTACGGCGGCCGGGCCGTCGATGTTGCGGATGTTGGCGAAGATGTGGTGAGGGTCGCCGGCACGACCGTAGAACTCGCCTGCGGATTCCATGATCTGCCTCATCATCTCGGCGAAGCGCTCGCTGTCGGCGGGCTCCTGGTCGGCCACGGGCTTCACCCTTGCCATCAGGGGCGACACGGGCGCGGCTCCGTCGGGCTTTGCCGCGCCGAGGATGCGGAAGCGCTCACGCGCGCGTACTATTGCAATAGGCGACGCTCCCTCGGGCTCGTGTACGCTGATGACGTCGGCGATGACACCGTAGCGGTAGAGTCCGGTGGTCACTGCCGGGGTATCGTCGTCGGGATTTAACTGGCAGACGATGCCGATGGGGAATGCGGCGTGGTTGGCGCTGCGTGCGAGCTCGAGCGCGGCCTCGCGGCCCAGCTCGAAGTGTACGGTCACGCCGGGGAAGAGCACCAGGTTGCGGGTGGCGATGATGTTGAGCCGGTCGTAGTCCGGGGCTGTATTGAGGCGTTCGACGTCGATATTCACTTCTTCGAGCTGAATGACCTGCACGCCTTTCTTATTGAAATTATCCATATAGGGGACGAAGATAAGGGGAGAACAAAAAGCACCGCACAGACTCCGGCGCTCCGCCTGAACGGGGCGCCGCAGCCGTCGGACATGCCTTAGTCTGCAAATTCGATGCCAAAGTTACGAATTTTTTTTGGGCTCTTATGTTTTAGAACATATGATTTGCATATCCAACCTAACAAAATAATCGCTAAATTGCAGCCGCAAAGGTCTTCGAGAAGGCCCCATGCACCCCTCACCCTAAATCAAATATACTAACCCTGATAACATGAAAATCTACAAAACCAAAGAAATCAAAAACATAGCCTTGCTCGGAAGCAAAGGCTCGGGTAAGACCACACTCGCAGAAGCGATGCTCTACGAGTGTGGTGTTATAAAACGTCGCGGCACTGTAGAAGCCGGCAACACCGTCTCGGACTACTTCCCCGTAGAGAAAGAATACGGCAGTTCGGTGTTCTCGACCGTGTTCTACGCAGAGTTCCTGGAGAAAAAGCTCAATGTCATCGACTGCCCCGGAGCCGACGACTTCGTCGGTGGCGCCATCACCGCCCTCAATGTCACCGACACGGGCGTGATTGTCATCAACGGCCAGTACGGCGTCGAGGTGGGCACACAGAACATCTTCCGCACCGCCTCCGGCCTCAACAAGCCCATCATCTTCGCCCTCAACCAGCTTGACGGCGAGAAGGCCGACTACGAGAACGTAATCGAGCAGATGCGCGATATCTTCGGCCCGAAGGTCGTGCCCGTGCAGTATCCCCTGGCCAGCGGCCCCGGCTTCAACGCCATGATCGACGTGCTTCTGATGAAGAAATATTCGTGGGGCCCCGACGGCGGCGTTCCTAAAATCGAGGAAATCCCCGCCGAGGAGATGGGTCGCGCCAACGAGCTGCACCGCGCCCTGGTGGAGGCTGCCGCCGAGAACGACGAGACCCTGATGGAGAAGTTCTTCGAAGAGGAGCACCTCACCGAGGACGAGCTTCGCATGGGCATCCGCAAAGGCCTCATCGACAACTCGATATACCCCGTATTCTGCGTCAGCGCCGCCAAGGACATGGGCGTGCGCCGCATGATGGAATTCCTGGGCAACGTCGTTCCCTTCGTGGACGATATGCCTGCTCCGGTCGACACCGAAGGCAATGAAGTCAAGCCCGACGCCGCCGGCCCGCTGAGCCTGTTCGTGTTCAAGACCACCGTCGAGCCCCATATCGGCGAAGTGAGCTACTTCAAGGTGATGAGCGGCACGCTCAAGGCCGGTGCCGACCTCGAGAACGTGAGCCGCGGCAGCAAGGAACGCTTCGCCCAGCTCTACTGCGTATGCGGCCAGATCAAGACGCCCGTCGACGCCCTCGAGGCAGGCGACATCGGCGCTTCGGTCAAGCTCAAGGACGTGCGCACAGGCAACACCCTCGACGAGAAGGGTTGCGAAATAGCATTCGACTTCATCAAATATCCCGCGCCCAAGTACCAGCGCGCCGTGCGTCCCGTGACCGAAAGCGACGCCGAGAAGCTGGCAGGCATCCTGACCCGCATGCACGAGGAAGACCCCACATGGCAGGTCGAGCAGAACAAGGAGCTCAAGCAGACCATCCTCTCCGGTCAGGGCGAATTCCACCTGCGCACCCTCAAATGGCGCGTCGAGAACAACGACAAGCTCCCCATCATCTTCGAGGAGCCCAAAATCCCCTACCGCGAAACCATCACCAAGGCCGCACGCGCCGACTACCGCCACAAGAAGCAGTCGGGCGGCTCGGGCCAGTTCGGTGAGGTTCACCTCATCGTAGAGCCCTACACCGAGGGTATGCCTGCTCCCGACAGCTACCGCTTCGGCAACCAGGAGTTCAAGATGAACGTGCGCGACACCCAGGAGATTCCTCTGGCATGGGGCGGCAAGCTTGTAGTGTGCAACTGCATTGTCGGCGGCGCCATCGACGCCCGCTTCATCCCCGCCATCGTCAAAGGTCTGATGGACCGCATGGAACAGGGTCCTCTGACGGGTTCCTACGCCCGCGACGTGCGCGTGTGCATCTACGACGGTAAGATGCATCCGGTAGACTCCAACGAAATCTCCTTCCGTCTGGCAGGCCGCAACGCCTTCAGCCAGGCATTCCGCGAAGCCAATCCCAAGGTTCTCGAACCCGTCTACGACGTCGAGGTATTCGTGCCCGGCGACGTGATGGGCGACGTGATGAGCGACCTCCAGGGACGCCGTGCCATCATCATGGGCATGAACAGCGAGAACGGCTTCGAGAAGATTTCCGCCAAGGTACCTCTGAAAGAGATGGCAAGCTACTCGACAGCTCTGAGTTCCATCACCGGCGGACGCTCGTCGTTCACCATGAAGTTCTCGAGCTATGAGCTCGTGCCCGGCGACGTTCAGGACAAGCTCCTGCGCGAATACGCCGAGAAGAACACCGAAGAATAAAGAAACCCGACATATCGGACATATCGGACGGGGAGGCATCGTTTGCCTCCCTGTCTTTTTTAAGAACAACAGAGACTAACAACAGAACAAAAGGGAAATATTCAAACTGCTGTTCTCCTGTTCTATTGTTCTCCTGTCTAAATCCCGCCCTACTGTTCTCCTGTCTAAAAAACGAAAGGGACAACAGGAAGATAAAAATCCCTATTGTCCTTTAGCCTGGTTCTTATGTTCTTTTGTTGAAAAGAATTATTTCTTGCTGAACAAGCCTGTGATGCGGTCCATCAGGCCGGGCTTGTGCGTGCGGATGTGTATGCTCACCTTGGGCGACTTCCTGTTAAGGAAAATTATGGAAGAATGCAACACGATGGCCACCCACTCCTCGAAAGGAACGATGGCGTGAATACGCTCCAGGGCGATGCGATGGAAAGGCGACGCAGGGTCTATGCTGTTGATTACCAAAGAATCTACCGGGCCATCCATGTCGATGCTGACGTTGTGATGCTGAGCAGCGTAGTCGAAAAGCAACGGTATGTCCAGATAGTCCGGACTTTCGGGCAACTTCCGGTACTTCTTGTACAGTGTCTGTATGACTTGCTTGGTAATCATTGGCTATCAATAGCCCTGCGAGGGCTGAATTTTAGAATGTTGTCCCGGCAGATGGTATCCGCGGGGACACGGTTCGTTAAAATTGTCTGCAAATATAACCCATGACTACGGATTAAGTTGACAAGGATTCACAGTTTTAAACTCTTTTTGGTTTTGTAACCCTGTCGTAACATTTTTGCATTCGCTGCGTCACAACCCGCGGATGACATCATTTTATTTGCCGCGACGGAAATAAATGCGTAATTTTGCATGATAATACGAAATAATCATATCCCAACAACGATACAATGGAAATAAAAGGAACCATCATCGCCGCCATGCCCGAAGTGAGCGGCGTGTCCAAGAGCGGCAACTCATGGAAGAAGCGCGAATACGTGCTCGAGAACACCGAGGGTAACTTCCCCCGCAAAGTCGCTTTCACCTGCTTCGGCGAGAACGCCGACCGCATCCAGCTCAAAGTGGGCGACCGCGTCAACATGTTCTTCGACATCGAGAGCCGCGAGTTCAACGGCCGCTGGTACACCGACATCCGCTGCTGGCGTGCCGACATCGAGCAGCCC